>NZ_JBFAXX010000003.1:0-206255 GCF_040680995.1 Kitasatospora sp. NPDC051914 | reverse complement strand
GCCGGTGGCCGTCTTACGTTCTCAGGCGACACCCGCTACCGGGACGAAACCCCCGGAACGGGTGGAACCCGTACACCACTTCCCTGGACGCAACCCGCCTCCTGGGCGGCAGCGTCCTCCCTGCCGCGCCACGAACCAGAGCGGCGTACACGCCGGGCCGGGGCAGTTCGATGTATCGGCGTACT
Source organism: Kitasatospora sp. NPDC051914 (assembly GCF_040680995.1). NCBI lineage: Bacteria > Bacillati > Actinomycetota > Actinomycetes > Kitasatosporales > Streptomycetaceae > Kitasatospora > Kitasatospora sp. NPDC051914. The sequence goes on along the minus strand of NZ_JBFAXX010000003.1, from coordinate 206,070 downwards.
CGGGGGAGAACGCCCGGATGGTGACGGTGCCTGTGGGGCAGTCCAGTGCGGCGGGGCAGAAGGCGTCGTACGCCCCCAGGCAGCCGCCGGTCACCGGCCCGTTCCACACCCGCAGGACGATCTCGGCGGGCGAGGTGCCCTGCAGGCTTCGGATGTAGAGCTGGGGACCGAGGCCTGCCACGATGCAAGAGGCCACTTGGACAGGAAAAACGCAACTTCGACATGGCCCGCAGAGGCAGCTACCTTCATCTGGTCTTCGGCGATCGCCCACGGGCGCACAGGAGTTCCTTCAGGCTGAGCCACCCGCGACGGGATGAGGTGGTCACGCCCCATGAATCCTCGCCCCCATGCGGGGGCCACCGAACCGGGTCCACACCAGGCACCTCCGACCAGGGAGAGACGCATGCCCCATCTTGCGCTGTACACATTCGGCGTCCTGAAGTCACCTCTCGCCGATCCCTCACCTCTCACGAACGAGTTCTACGACAGCGGCGAGGCCGTCTACCGGAAGATCAGCCGGCACCCCGGGTACCTCGCTCGCGCTGAAGCGGCAGACGGCGACCGGGGCACACTCTTCGAGGCGGACTGGGGCGCATGGGGAGAGTTCGCCGTACCGACCTGGTACGGCAAGGGCCGTACGGCGGAAACCACCGCCCTGGCCGCGACCCTCTCACTCTGGACCGACCTGCGCCCCGCCTTCGACGCCGTCTACACCGGTCTGCACCGTGAGGCGCTGAACAGGCGTTACGACTGGTTCGAGAGGACAGGGCACCCGAGTTACGTGTTCTGGTGGGTCTCCGACGGCGTGATACCCACCTGGCAGGACGGGGTTTCCAGGCTGGAACACCTCCACGATCACGGCCCCGCGCCGCACGCCTTCACCTTCCACCACTCGTTCGCCCCGGACGGAACTCCGACCAGGATCGAAGGCATCGGGCCGAAGAGCGATCAGGTCCGCTGACAAGGAAGCCTGAACGACTGGGTCCGCTGTCGAACGCCTCGATTGAATGACGGCGGACAGATGCGTCTGCGCTGCGGCGGATCCATCAGTACCTGGGGCTTCGCCCTCTACCTCGCGAGCACCGGTGAGTACCAAGACGCCATCCTGCCCACCAGCGGCTTCGCCGCACCCCCGAAGACGCCCTCGACTGCGCCTGCGGCCGCTACTTCACCGACCACTGGGCCGTGTTGCCAAAGGAAGCTGGTGAGCCGGGTGCACCCCCAGACTTCGGCGTCGAGCAGCGTCATTCCCAGCACGGGCCACGCATCCCGCCTGCGCCTGCGGCCGCGTGGTGTCCGTCTCGCTGCGTAAACTGTTGGCTCGTATGCCCGTCTGTGATGGCTACGCGCACACTGACGGTTTCCCGTTCGACCCGAAGGACTGAGCCGTGCCCGACAGACCTGAGATTGTCTGCATCTGCGGCTCTACCCGGTTCGCGGACGAGATGAGCGCGGCGAACCGTGATCTGACCTTCGCAGGTGTCATCGTCCTCGCGCCAGGCGTCTTCCTGCGCGCCGAGGATCACGGAGCAGACGAGTTGATCACCAACGAGCAGAAGACCGCGCTGGACGCTCTTCACCTGCGCAAGATCGACCTGGCTGACCGGGTTCTGGTCGTCAACCCGGGCGGGTACATCGGCGAGTCCACGAGCAGGGAGATCGCATACGCCCACGCCACCGGCAAGCCGATCTCGTTCACCGATCCCCTCTGACCAGTAGACGCTTCGTGGTGCGCCCGGGCAGCGAGTCTCGGTCAGCCTTGGAGCGTGTTGCCGGTACTCCAACTGAGGTTCGATGTGTGTCATAGGGATGTTGCCCATCGTCGCTGGTGGTGGCATCGCTGGGCGGTGTGCTGGTGGTGTAGTGCAGGCCCACCTCGGAAAAGACCCCCGTATCGATCACGGTAGGGGGTCTTCGGCGCCCACGTTCGACACCGATCCTCTGGCTACCCGCTCTTGCCGTTGGCTAGAGGCGTGTCGCGGTGCGGACGAGGTCGGCGACGGCTTTGGATCTGCTGTGTGGCGGCCAGGCGATGACGGTCGTGACAGCCGGTGCGTCCGGCACCGGCACCGTCGCATGATCGTCGCGCAGGTGGGCCCGGAGGGACTCGGGCACGACCGCGCAGGCCCGTCCGAGCGCGATCAGCTGGAACAGCTGGGTGTGGTCGCGCACCTGCGGGCCAGGTCCGTCCGGATAGCCCCCGCCCCGTCGAGGCCAGCGCGGCAGGGGCAGGTCCGTCAGGGTGGTGACCTCGGCCATCGACATATGGGGTCGGTCGGCCAAGGGGTGCCCGGCGGGCAGGACCACGACCTGCTGTTCGGTGTGCAGGTCCTCGGTGTCGAGTCCGGCCGTCGTGTCGAAGGGCCGCTGGAGCAGAGCAACGTCGGCACGCCCGTCGCGCAGCAGCCCTTCCTGCTCGCCGGGCCCGCACAGCATCACCTCGACTGCGACCGCGCCGGGCTCGGCGGCGTAGGCGTCCAGCAGCTTCGACAACAGTTCGCTGGACGCTCCGGCTTTCGTGGCCAGCACCACACCGGGCTGTTCGGCAGCTGCGCGGCGGGTGCGGCGCTCGGCGGCTTCGACCGCGTCGAGTGCGGCCCGGGCCTCCCGCAGAAGCACCGACCCGGCCTCGGTCAAGGCGACTGCGCGAGCAGTCCGGTGCAGCAGAACCACTCCGAGCCGCCGCTCGAGCTGCTGGATCGCCCGCGACAGCGGTGGTTGCGCCATGGCGAGCCGCTGCGCCGCCCGCCCGAAGTGCAACTCCTCCGCGACGGCGACGAAGTATCGCAACTCCCGCGTCTCCACCGCGTCATCGTATCCGGCGCTCACCACGACCGATATCCGTGCGGTATCGCCGCCCACCCAGTCGGTCTTGGACGTCCCACCCGAGTCCGCACCACGCTTGACGACATGAGTGAACAGACGATCGCGCTGGTGACCGGTGCGAACAAAGGAATCGGATACGAGATCGCGGCGGGCCTGGGCGCCCTCGGCTGGCGAATCGGCGTGGGCGCGCGGGATCAACAGCGCCGCGACACCGCGGTGGAGAAGCTGCGCGCAGCCGGGACCGACGCGTTCGGCGTTCCGCTCGACGTGGCGGACGACGCAAGTGTGGCCGCCGCGGCCGAGCTGATGGCCGACCGCGTCGGAGGGCTCGACGTCCTGGTCAACAACGCCGCGATCACCGGCGGTATGCCGCAGACGCCCACCACGGTCGATCCCGCGACCGTACGAGCCGTCGTGGAAACCAACGTGATCGGGGTCATCCGCGTCACCAACGCGATGCTGCCCATGCTGCGCGGCTCGGCATCGCCGCGGATCGTGAACATGTCCAGCAGCGTCGGCTCGCTCATCCTGCAGACCACGCCCGGCATCGACATGGGCCCGATTCCCACTGCGTACTTGGCGTCCAAGACCTTCCTCAACGCCGTCACCGTCCAATACGCCAAGGAACTGAGCGACACCAACATCCTGATCAACTCCGGCTGTCCCGGCTTCACCGCCACCGACCTCAACGGCTTCCAGGGCGTCCGCACTCCCCGCCAGGGCGCGGCGATCGCGATTCACCTCGCGACCCTGCCCGACGACGGACCGACCGGCGGATTCTTCGACGACGCTGGAACAGTGCCCTGGTGACAGGCCCACCGGCCCCTGGGCGAGTATTTGGTCGTGATCAAGGGGAGGTCTCGGCGAGGTCCTTGGTCCAGATCATCGCGCCGCGAAGGTGGAGGCCGGCGAGGTGGCTCGCAGGGGTTTTGTCGTAGCGAGTGGCGATGCCTCGCCAGGCCTTCAACTTGTCGATCAGGCGCTCGACGGTGTTCCGCTCCCTGTAGAGGTCGACGTCGTGGCTGACGGGCCGGCCGCCCCGACTGCCCTTCTTCTTCCGGTTGGCGGCCTGGTCCTTCTTCTCCGGGATGACGGCCTTGATCGCGCGTTGATGCAGGTGGGCGCGGTTGCCGCGGGACGAGTGGGCCTTGTCTCCGGCGACCGCGTCGGGTCGGGTGCTGGGGCGGCCGACCGGTCCGCGGACCCGCACCTTCTCCAGCACGGGGGATGAACTGGGGGCTGTCGACGGCCTGCCCCTCGGTCAGAACGAGCACCAGCAGGCGGCACTTGCGCTCGCCGGCAACGTGGACCTTGCTGGTCCGACCGCCTCTGGAGCGCCCGAGCAGGGTGGCCTTCGGGCGGAGCTTTCGCCTGCGTCGGACACGTCTCCGCTCATCCCGCGCGGGGTCGTGTGCGGTGTCCTGCCCGCCTTGTCCCTCCGGGCCGTCCCCCTTTGCCGGGCCTTCTCCACCTCCTCGGCGGCCTTCTCCAGGTCGGCGAACGTGTCACAATGCGATCTATCGGATCGGGCGTGACCGTGAGGGTGAAACCCGCAAACTGATCACAACCGGATGCGTGCTCTAGGCGGGCTGCGGGGCGGGCGTTGCCGGAGCGGCCGCGACCTTGCGAGTCTCGTGCATTATCAGCAGGCCGTTGACCACCATCAGTGTCGCGGTCAGGCCGTGGACACCGAGGGCGGTGGCCAGGGAGCCGTGGTGGGCCAGAACGGTGGCCATGTCGCCGTACGCGGCGAGGGCCTCCACCAGCAGCACCCAGCCCAGTCGCGCCGGGTAGCGGGTTCCGGAATCAGCCGGGGAGAAGCACGCCTTCGAGCCCGTGGCGCGGATCCGCAGCGCGGTATACAGTCCCGCCACCTGATCGAGCGGGGCCTGCCCAAGGAGCGCCGCTCGCAGAGCGGTACCCACGGGGGGCGGAGTCTGCGGCTCCTGGTGGGGGCTTGGGCGACCTGACGCAGCCTCTGCTGCCGGTCGGCCGAGCAGGAGCCGACGGGTGCCCGGGCCCGGGCCCGGCGCGGTGCACGCGACGGGCCCGGGCCTTTCGCCCGACGATCATTTCCAGCGGTCGTTCCGGTTCGGCCGGCCGCGGTTCGCCCTGTCCGGCGATGCGCACCGATCGCGCGGGGAAGTCTGCGGCACGCGAGCCGTCTTGCGCCGCGCCCCGGTCGGCCTGGTGATCGCCGTCCCGCAGCGACGCGGCGACGGTGTGGGGGAGGCGGGCTCGCTCAGGCGAAGTAGTGGCCCTTGTCCAGGTCCTCGATGAGGCCCGGCTCGGAGGGGCGCCAGCCGAGCAGTTCGCGGGTCAGAGCGCTGGAGGCCGGCTGGTCGACGGCCAGGATCCGGCCGAGGAAGCCGAAGTCCTCGGCGGGGACGGAGGCGGTCGGCAGGCCGAGGTGGCGACCGATCACCTCGGCGATCTCGCGGACCGGTACGCCCTCGTCGGCGACGGCGTGCAGCACGGAGGCGGCCGGGGCCTGCTCGAGTGCGAGGCGGTACAGGCGCGCGGCGTCCCGTACGTGCACGGCGGGCCAGCGGCCGGTTCCGTCGCCGACGTAGCCGGAGATTCCCTTGTCCCGCGCGGCGGTGACCAGTTGGGCGATGAAGCCGTGGTCACCGTCGCCGTGCACGGTCCGGGGCAGCCGCACGACGGACGGGCGGACGCCGCGTGCCGCCGAGTCGAGCGCCGCCTCGGCGTTCGCGTCCCGGCCGGCCGCGGGTGAGCCCGGGGCGGAGGTGTCGTGCTCGGTCGCGACGCGTCCGGGCACCGCGGCGGTGCCGGCGGTGACGACCAGGGGCTTGCCGGTGTCCTCCAGCGCGGCGGCCAGCGTCTCGATGGCGCGGGCGTCGGCCTGCACGGAGGCCTCGAACCGGGTGAAGTCGTGGATGAACGCGAGGTGGACGACCCCGTCGCAGTCGGCAGCCCCGGCCCTCAGGGCGTCGAGGTCGTCCAGGTCGCCCCGGAGCACCTCGGCTCCGGCGGCAGCGACGGCGGTGGCCGAGGAGTCGGACCTGGCGAGCCCGAGGACCTGGTGACCTGCTCCGATGAGCTCGGGGACGACGGCCGAGCCGACCCAGCCGGACGCGCCCGTGACGAATATCCGCATGGCAGTGCCTTCCGAAAAGTGATGACAGGTTCTGTCATCACGGTACAGGTGATGACAGGCCCTGTCATCACGTAGGATCGCGGCATGGGTCGATGGGAGCCGAACGCACGCGGCCGGCTGGCACAGGCGGCACTGGAGCTCTACGCCGAGCAGGGGTACGAGCGGACCACCGTTGTGGAGATCACCGCACGGGCCGGGCTGACCGAGCGCACCTTCTACCGGCACTTCGCCGACAAGCGTGAAGTGCTGTTCTTCGGTACGGAGATGGTGAAGGACCTGCTGGCGCGAACCGTCGCCGGCGTGCCGGCCGACGCATCGGCGATGGACACGGTGAGTGCCGCTCTCGAGGCCCTGGGTGCCGAGTTCCAGGAGAACGCCGAACGCGTCAGACTGCGGGACGCCGTCGTGTCGGCGCACGCGGAACTCCGGGAACGCGAACTGATCAAGCTCGCGGGGCTTGCCGGGACGATGGCCGACGCGCTGCGCGACCGCGGTACTCCCGAACCGGCCGCGACCCTGGCGGCCGAGACGGGGATCGCCGTGTTCAAGGTCGCTTTCGCGCGCTGGATCAGCGAGCCGGGCCGACCGGACCTGCCGGGCATCCTCCGGGCCTCGATCGCGGAACTGAGGAACGTACTCGCGGAACGCGCACCCGCCTGAACGGACTCCAGGCCCTCGCCGCCCGCGCCACCGCTACGGCCGCTCGGGCCGGGCAGGCCGGCGGCACGCGTACCGGGGATGCAACGGAGACGGCAGTCGTCGCGGTGCCCGGCGGCCGGCACGTCCGGGAGATCGTGGCGGGAGACGGCACCTCACCCTGCGGGGCTGCTTCGGGACGCTGCCGAGAGGGCGTCGCGCATGTAGGTGAGGGCGGTGCGGTCGTCGATCCGGACGGCGGCGGGGGCTGCGTCCGCCAGGTCGGGGACGAGGGTGCGGGCGGCCAGGGCGCCGAACTCGTTGGCTGCGGCGAGGTACGCGCGGATGTGGGCGGCTTCGGCGGTCCGGCCGGTGGCCGCCATCATGGTGACGAACTCGATGCCGGCGACGCTTGCGGCGACCACGTTGTCGGTCTCGATCAGCTGGTCGACGTAGGAGCGGAGCAGCCGGAAGGCCCGGCCCCGGTCGCCCCGCCGGAACGCGGAGCGTGCCCGGGTGAGTTCGTCGGCCGAGAGCGTGCCCGCGGGGACGTCGACGAGGGCCGCTTCGTCGAAGTACCGGTCGGCGTCGTCGCGTCGGCCCTGGAACGAGGCGCTGTAGCCGAGGGTCTGCAGTGCCCAGTGCAGGAGGGTCGGCGGGCCGCCGGTGCGGTACCGGTCGGCCAGGTCCGCGACCGAGACGTCGACCTGCTCGAACCGTCCGATGCCCAACAGGGGCCCTGCCGATGTCAGTTCCAGGAACGACGCGAGGTGGTCGTCGCTCCGGCGGCGCAGGTCGGCGACCGCTTCCGGCAGGACCCGCCGCAGTGCCTCGCCGTCGCCGGACGCGTACGCGAGCGCGTAGCGGGCCAGGGGATGTTCCGGAACGGCGTACCGCTCCGCAACCCGGTGGTACGCCGCCGGGTTGGCGTTCTGGGTGTGGCGCTCGGCGGCCCAGACGAGCCAGAAGGCGCGCAGGTCCCGGTCGTCGGGTGCGGTTGCGGCCAGGATGCGTTCGGCCCAGGCGCCGATCTCCTGGCGGCCCCGCAGGGGGAGTTCGGTGACGACCGGCCGGGCGAGCGCGTCGGCCAGGTGCGGGTCGGCGGCCGCGCACGCCCAGGCCACGGCCGACCGCAGATGCGCCCAGAGCTCGCCGAGGCGGGCGACCCCCTCGCTCTCGTCCGGCCCGGTGAGCAGACGGTGGACACGGGCGACCTCGACCAGGCACCAGCGTGCCTGCCGTTCGGCGATCGCATCCGTCTGCCCGTGCTCACGCAACTGCTCCGCGGCGAACTGGCGTACGGGCTCCAGCAGCCGGAAACGCCGCCCCGTGGGGCCGAAGGCGACGGCGACCGTCGAGCGCTCGACCAGGGAACCCAGCAGGTCGTCGGCCTCCTCCCCGTCGGCGGAGCGTCCCGCCGCGACGGCCCGGGCCGCGCCCAGCTCGAACGGTGCCGCGAAAACCGACAGTTGGGCGAACAGCGCCTGCTCGGCCGGCGTGAGCAGGTCGTACGACCACCGGACGGCCGCCCGCAGCGTGCGGTGCCGGGCGGCGCCCGTCCTGCGCGCGCCGGCCATCCGCAGGGCGTCGTCGAGCCGGGCCGCGAGGTCGACCGGCCGGTGGCTCGCCATCCGTGCGGCGGCCAGTTCGACGGCCAGCGGGATGCCGTCGAGCCGCCGGCAGATCTCTTCGACGTGACAGCCGTGCTCACGCGGGTCGTAGTCGGGGTCCGCGGCGAGCGCGCGGGTGTGGAACAGCTCGACTGCGGCGGCCGGGGCCAACGGCCCCACCGGCAGTACCTGTTCGCCGGGGACGGCCAGCCGCTCGCGTGCGGTGGCCAGGACGCGCACCTCCGGGCAGCCCTCCGCGACGGCCCGCGCCAACGCGGCGGCGCCGTCCAGGACGTGCTCGCAGTTGTCGAGGACCAGCAGGGCCCGGCGTGTGCGAAGGCCCGCGACCAATGACTGCGTGAGGGTCTGCCCCGGACGCTGCGCCACCCGCAGTCCGTCGGCCAGCACGTCGGCGACCGCACGGGGTACGTCGGCAGGCGATGTGATCTCCGCCAGCTCGACCAGCCACCCGTCCCGGCCGTGCTCGGATGCGGTCGTGCGTGCGGCGGCCAGGGCGAGGCGGGTCTTGCCGATCCCGCCGGGCCCGACCAGGGTCACCACGGGGGAGTGCCCGAGCGCCTCGGTCACCTCGCGCAGCTCGTCCGTGCGACCGACGAGCCGGTCGGGGGGAACGGGCAGGCCGCCGACGAGTGGGGAGACAAGAGGTCGGCCGAGGTCGTCCACTGCGCCGGTGTCACGGGTGTCCGTCGCCTCCGCCGTGGCGGCGGTCGCGCTCGGGTGGTGCAGCCGCTCGTCCTGGGCCAGGATGTGCGCTTCGAGCTCGCGCAGTGCCGGCCCGGGCTCGACGCCGAGCTCGGTGACGAGACGCTCGCGGGCCCGCCGGAAGGCGGCGAGGGCGTCGGCCTGCCGTCCCGTCCGGTACAGGGCGGTCATCAGCAGGGCACAGAGGCCCTCGCGGAGCGGATGGCGTTCCGCCAGCTCCGCCAGCGGACCGACGGCCCCGCGCGGGTCGGCCTCGACCCGGTGTTCGAGGTCGGCCTCGACGGCTCCCAGCCACTGCTCGGTCAGGCCGGCCGCGGCCGCCGCGAGGCCGGGTGCGTCCAGGCCGGCCAGCGGCGTACCGCCCCACTCTGCGAGGGCCCCGGCGGGATCGCCGTCCCGGAGGCGGCGTTGAAAGCGCGTCACATCGACCGCGTCCGGCGGGACGTCCAGGCGGTACGCGGCGCCGACCCGGGCGATCGTGCCGGCGCCGAGGGCCTTGCGCAGCTGTGCGACGTGCCACTGCAGGGTCTTGTCCGCCGTCCGCGGCGGTGCATCGCCCCAGACGAGTTCGACCAGGCGGGAGACCGGGAGCGGTGTGCCGGGCGCCAGCGCCAGCGCCGCGAGCACCGTCTGCGACTTCGCCGGACCCACGACGAGCGGCCGGCCGTCGTCGGTGGCGGCGCGGACACCCCCGAGCAGACCGATCCGCACCACGGTGCCGCCTCCCAGGCTTCGACCACCGCCGAGCGTGCCACAGGCCCCGACCAGGGACAAGCCTTCCCCCGGCTGCCCGCACACCCGGACCCCACCGGCCGCACACCGGCGTCGCCGACGATCGGTGCAGCGGCCACCACGGCCGCGACGACAGGGACGACAAGGACGGGGCGGACGCATGCACAGGCGGACAACCGCGCGGGTCACAGGCATTCTCTTCCTCACCGCAACGGCGGCGGGCGCCCTCGGAGCGGGCCTCCTCGGAAGCCTCGACACCCTGGACTCGGCCCGGGCCGTTGCCGACCGGTCGCCCACCCTCGCCGCGGGCGCCCTCCTGATCCTGCTCATGGCAGTGGCGATCGCGATGATCCCGCCGACGCTCCACCCGGTCCTCAAGGAGCACGGCGAGGCGCAGGCGCTCGGCTACGTCGTCGCCAGGACGATCGAGGTCGTCCTCGTCCTCCCGGCCGCCGTCGGCCCCCTGGCGCTCGTCGCGGCGAGCAGCAGGGAGCCGGGCGCCGTCGACCCCGTCCTGGCGCTGACCCGGACGTACGACCTGTGGGGGCCGACCTGCAGCTCGGTCTTCTTCTGCCTGAGCGTCGTCCTGCTCAACCACCGGCTCCACCGGTCACGGCTCGTCCCGCGCTGGATCGCCGTCTGGGCCCTCGCCGCGGTGCTGCCGTATCTGGCCGACGCACTCCTGGCCGCACTCGGCCCCTCCGCGCTGCCACCGGCGGTCCGCGCCGTCCTGGTCGTCCCGCTGGCACTGAACGAGATGGCGCTGGCCCTCCGGCTGTTGGTCAGGGGCTTCACGGCACCTGCACCGGAGCAGTCCGCTCGTGCCGCCGCCGCCGTACCGGACGGACGGCCGGTCGATGCCGCTTCCTGAGCACCATCAGCGCCCGCCGGCCTGTCGGCCCGGTGAGCTGCCATCTCACCCGGCGGTGGGCTCGCACCGCCGGACGGCGTCGTGGGCGGCCAGTGCGGCGCGCAGGGTGAGCTGGTCGGCGCCGCGGGCCACGTCCAGGCCGGTGAACTCGGTGGCCTTGCGCAGGCGGTAGTCCACCGTGTTGGGGTGCACCTGGAGCCGTGCGGCGGCCCGGCGCCGGTCGAGGCCACTGGAGAGGAAGGTGCGCAGCGTGTCGAGCAGTTCCGGGCGTCCGGCGAGCGGGTCGAGCAGTGCGGCGAGCCCGTCCCTGGCCGGGCTCGGGCGGCTCAGCTGGTACTCCAGCAGCACATCGCCCAGCAGGTAGAGTCCGGGCCCCCGGCCGGACGCCTCCGCCACCTCCCGGACCTCGCCGACCAGCCGGGCGGCGTCCGCGACGCCGTCCGGTGCGGCGGCGGCCGCAGCCACCAGCAGGTCGGCGCCGCACACCAGCGCCAGCTGTTCGACCAGCCGGGAGAGCCGGTCCCGGTCCGTGCGGGAGAAGTCCGCGGCCGGCGTCTCGTACGGGATCAGCACCAGCCCGCCGTCGCCGGACAGCACGGACAGCGGGACGCCCGGCGTCTGGCGCTGCAACTCGTTGCGCAGCCGCCTGAGTTTGCGGCGGGCCGCGACGGAGTGGTTCACGCCGGGCCGCAGTTCGTCCGGGTGCGGTCCCACGGTGATGCCCAGGACCAGGTAGCAGGGCGGCAGCCGGATGCCGGCGCGGTCGGCGGCGGACTGCGGGTCGCCGCCCTCCAGCAGCAGGGAGAGCAGCGCCTGCCGGGCGACCTGTTCGTCGCCGAGTGCCGCCTGCCGTTCCTGGACGTATCCGGCCGCGACGGCGCAGCTCACCAGCCGGAGGTAGCCGAGCAGTCGGCGCTGGACGAGCAGCACGTCCGGCAGGTCACCGGGTTCGGCGGCCGCCAGGACCTGGGCCGCGCACTCCTCCGCACCGAAGTGGTAGGCGCCGACCACGGCCTCCAGCGGCACGCCCTCGTCCGCCCGCCGGGCCGAGGATTCGCTGATCCTCGCCAGTTCGGCCTCGCCCGGCAGTTCGCCGATCCGCAGGACCTCGATGAAGGCCCGGATGCCGCGGTCCACCTCCTTGGTGACCTCACCGCGGAGCTGTTCGGACGGGAGCGCGCCGTAGGCGGGCAGCTGCTCGACGAGCCGGGCCATCACCGCAGGCGCCAGGTCGGCCGCGGCGGCCCGGAGCCGCTTGTGGACCGGGATGCCGCCGAACTGCGGTGTCGGGCCGTGCCCCGCTGCGTTGGACGCGGTCACAATCCACCTCGCGAATCTCTGTGGTGCGTCCCGGGTGCACGGCGCCGTACCGCCGCCATGATGGTTTCCGGGAAGTTACCTACCAGTTGGTAACACGTCCACCGGTGGATCACCAGACATGTGCGGACCCCGACCGCACTCGTCCACCGGACCCCCACACCCCACAGACCGGAGGACTCCCTTGCCCGCGCGAAAGGCCGCTGTGGCCCCCACCCGACCGCGCCGCCTCCCTGCCGCAGCCGCCACCGGCTGAACCTCCGCCGCGGTCACGCGTCCCGGCCGGCGCCTTCCCGCCGCCGGACCGCCACCGCACCTTCCACCGGCCGGACGGCCGACCACACGTCAGAACACGTACCACTGCAGCCTGTCGGCGACCTCCGTCCCCGGCAGGCCCAGCCATGCCGTTCCACGAACTGGGGGAGTCATGCACAGAAACACCGCCCGGCTGCTGGCCGCCGCCGTCGTCACCGCGATGGCCCTCACCGCCGCTCCGGCGGCCACGGCCGCCGCGGCCACGCCGGCGGCCGCCACGGCGAGCGACCCGTTCTACACCTACGGAGGCAGCGAGCCGCTGTCCTCGTTCGCGCCGGGTGCCGTGCTGAAGACGCGGACGCTGCAGTACCACGTCGTCGGACTGCCCACTCCGGTGAAGGCGATCCAGCTGCTCTACCGCACCGTCGACGCCCAGGGCCGTCCGGCCGCCAACGTGACCACGGTGGTGCGCAGCCTGACGGGCGACGGCAGCAAGGCGGTGTCCTACCAGTCGTTCTACGACTCCCTCGACCCGCAGGACGGCCCGTCCCGGGCGATCGCGGGCAACCTCAGCCTGGGCGGCGTCATCGCGAACGTCGAGGCCGTCTTCCTGGTGCCGCTGCTGCTGCAGGGCTACAACGTCGTCATCCCGGACACCGAGGGGCAGAACGCCGACTTCGCGGCCGGGCCGGAGTACGCGGCCAACACGCTGGACTCGATCCGGGCCGCGACCCGGTCCGCCGAGACCGGCATGAACGCCGACACGAGGTTCGGTCTGATGGGCTACTCCGGCGGCTCCATCGCCACCAACTGGGCGGCCGCACTCGCGCCGGGCTACGCGCCCGAGGTCAACCGGAAGCTGGTCGGCTTCGCCGAGGGCGGGCTGCTCGTGGACCCGGCCCACAACCTCGAGTACGTCGACGGCTCCCTGGTGTGGAGTGGTGTCATCCCCATGGCGCTCATCGGGGTCTCCCGCTCCTACGACATCGACCTCAAGCCCTACCTGAGCGACTACGGCCTGAAGGTGCACCAGGAGCTGCAGCGGGGGTCGATCGTCGACGCACTGGGCCACTACCCCGGGCTGACCTGGAAGAAGATGGCGAAGCCGCAGTACGCCGACCCGAACTCGGTGCCGGCCTTCCTCGAGGCGGTCAACAGGATCAACCTCGGCTCGGCGCCCACCCCGACCGTCCCGGGGTACATCGCCCAGGGCAACGGCGGCGTCCTGGAGGGCACCTTCGGCAACCCGCCGGGCGTCGGCACCGGCGACGGGGTCATGGTGGCCGGGGACGTGCGGGCGCTCGCCCGGCAGTACTGCGCCACCGGCAACGGCTCGATCGCGTACCAGCAGTACGACCTGCTCAGCCACGTGGGCGCGGCCGTGGCCTGGGCACCGTCGGCGATGAGCTGGCTCGCCGACCGGTTCGCGGGCCGGACCGCCCCGTCCGACTGCGGCCGCATCCCCGCGGGCAACTCGCTGGCCCCGGAGGAGCCGGCGCCGACGTCCTGACGCCCTGCCCGCCCCGAGGCCCCGTCGCACCCGGATCCGCGTGCGACGGGGCAACCGGACGGCTGCCGCATCCCGGTCGAGCCGCCCGAAGGGCGGACGGTCGGACGAGGCCGTTGTCCCTGGCGTAGAGGGCGGCCTGGGTGCGGTCGCGCAGACCGAGCCGGCTCAGGACGCGGGAGATGTGGTTCTTGACGGTGCCTTCGCTGAGGTAGAGGTGGGAGGCGATCTCCTTGTTGGTGGCACCGGCCGAGACGAGGCGGAGGACTTCCGTCTCCCGGGGCGTGAGCAGCTCGGGGGCCGGGCCTCTCCTCGTGGCGGGTCAGTCGAACAGGTCGGGGTCGGACGCGGTGATCCGGTCCCACAGCGGGCGCGCCTGGAACCAGCCCGCCAGGTGGCTGCCCACCTGCTCGCGGGTGATCAGCGCGGTCTCCCGGTCGATCAGCCGGGGCGTGCCCGCGGCCATCGCGAGCAGCTGGGTCTGACAGGACCGCTCCATCGTGACGAACCACCAGACCGCCTCGGCGACGGAGTGGCCCACCGTCAGCAGGCCGTGGTTCTGCAGGATGACGGCCTTGTGGGGCCCGAGGGCCGCGCCGATCCGGCGGCCCTCCTCCACGTCGTTGACCACACTCCGGTAGTCGCTGTAGAGGCCGTGGTCCTCGAAGAACGCGCAGGCGTCCTGGGTGATCGGGTCCAGCAGGATGCCCAGGCTGGAGAACGCCTTGCCGTGCAGGGAGTGCGCGTGCGCGGCGGCGACGGCGTCCGGACGGGCGGCGTGCACCTGCGAGTGGATCACGAACGCGGCGCGGTTCACCGGCCGGGAGCCCTGCAGCAGGTGGCCCTCGTGGTCGACCAGGACGAGGTCCGAGGCCCTGTCCAACTTCAGCAGCAAGGAAGAGCTCTTCCTCGCCCTCTTCGACGCCCACAGCGACGCCATCCTCACCCGGCTCCGCGAACGGATCGACAGCCTGGGCCAGGACGGGCTCACCCTCGACGACCTCGCCGAACTGGTCTCCCGGATCGACCCCTCCGAACGCGACTGGTACCTGGTCACCACCGAGTTCACCCTGCACGCCATCCGCGCCCCCCAGGCCGCCTGGCTCCTCGCCCGCCACGACGCCCGGCTGCGCGCCGAACTCACCGGCGCCGTCACCGCCTTCCTCGCCGCCGCCGGACGCGAACTGACCGTGGACGCCGAGCAGGTGAGCCGCCTGCTGATCGCCCTCCGGGAGGGCGGCCTGGCCCAGAGCTACGTCGAACCCGACCGGCTCCCGCCCGGACGGCTCGAGCGCGACTTCGTCGGCCCCCTCCTCACCGCCCTCAGCCGCCCCACCACCGGCTGACCGCGGAGGCCCGCCCGGCGGAGTCCGGTCAGACCTTCCGTGCGGTCACCAGGGCGAAGGAGAGGTACTCCCCGGCATCCGTGGTGAGCATGTCGATGACCCCTCGGTTCGCCTCCCGGCTTTCCGGCCGGTGCTCGGCCCCGGCGCGGGACCACAGCAGCCAGTCCTGCCAGGCGTCGTCCTGCAGCCGTGCGGACGTGACCTCGACCAGTTCGGTGATCTCCCACTGGAAGCGCCACCACTCCGCCGTGTGCCAGGCGATCGCCTCCCAGCCGACCACGGCCTTGATGTGCGGAGGGATCGCGCCCAGCTCGCGGACCTCCCGGGTCAGGGCGGGCGTCGCCATGCCCAGTTGTCCGTCGGGTCGGAGGAAGCGCAGCAGGTAGGGCAGGTAGCCGTCCGCCGTACCGAAGTACTCGAACGCGTCCACGCTCACCACCGCGTCGAAGCTCCCGTCCTCGAAGGGCAGGGCGTGCGCCTCCGCGCGAACGGCCGTCACCCGGTCGCCGACACCCGCCTCGTCGAACACGGCCTGCG
Organism: Kitasatospora sp. NPDC051914; assembly: GCF_040680995.1. Classification (NCBI taxonomy): domain Bacteria; kingdom Bacillati; phylum Actinomycetota; class Actinomycetes; order Kitasatosporales; family Streptomycetaceae; genus Kitasatospora; species Kitasatospora sp. NPDC051914. The sequence goes on along the minus strand of NZ_JBFAXX010000003.1, from coordinate 190,589 downwards.
CCTCCTCCGGGGAGATCCACCAGTCCGCCGCGACGACCTGAACCCCGTACTCCCGGGCGAGGAAGACGGATGTGGCGCCCTTGCCGGAGCCGAGGTCGAGGATCCGCATCCCGGGGCGCAGGTCGAGGTCCCGGGCCAGGTCCTCCAGCAGCCACAGCGGGTTCGGCCCCATGTCCAGGTCCAACAACCAGGCGGGGTCGTAGCGGGACGAGCGCGGGTAGCGGTCCGGACGTACGAGATCATCCATGGCGGTCACGGTACGCAGCCAAGTCGATCGTGGAACGGGGAGCAACCGATTTCGAGAACGCGGAGACTCGTCCGGGCCGTCCGAGTGTCGCGGGCAGGGGGTCGGCGCAGCGGCGATTAGGTTCGTGGTTGTGACCGGCAACGACGTCGTCCTGGCGCTGGTGGTCGCCACCGCCCTGGGCTTCGACTTCACCAATGGGTTCCACGACACCGGCAACGCCATGGCGACCTCGATCGTCACCGGGGCCCTCCGGCCGCGCGTCGCGGTCGCGGTGTCGGCGTTGCTGAACCTGGTCGGCGCGTTCCTGTCGACCGCGGTCGCCGCGACCATCGCCAGCGGCTTGGTCGACAACGCCGACGTGACGCTGACCGTGGTCATGGCGGGCCTGTCCGGCAGCATCCTGTGGAATCTGGCCACCTGGTTCTTCGGGATCCCGTCCAGTTCCTCGCACGCCCTGATCGGCGGCGTGGTCGGGGCCACCATCGCGGCGGCCGGAGCCGACGCCGTCAAGTGGCAGGGCCTGGTCGCCAAGGTGATCGTGCCCGCCGCGCTGTCGCCGTTCATCGCCGGGACGGTCGCCGCACTCGGCACCTATCTCGTCTACCGCCTCACCCGTGACGTGGCCGAGAGACCGCGCCAGCACGGCTTCAGACTGGGCCAGGTCGGCTCGGCCTGCATGGTGTCGCTCGCCCACGGCACCAACGACGCGCAGAAGACCATGGGCGTCATCACCCTGGCGCTGATCGCCAACGGCACCCTGGACAGCGGAGCGAGTGCCCCGACCTGGGTGATCTCCTCCTGCGCCGTGGCGATCGCCCTGGGCACCTACATCGGCGGCTGGCGGGTCATCCGGGCCCTGGGCAAGGGGCTGGTGGAGATCGAGGCACCGCAGGGGATGGCCGCCGAATCGGCCTCCGCCGCGGTCATCCTCTCCTCCACGGACTTCGGCTACTCGCTCTCCACCACCCATGTGGCCACCGGGTCGATCCTCGGCGCGGGCGTGGGCAAGAAGGGAGCGGTGGTGCGCTGGCACATCGCCCACCGGATGGTGGCGGCCTGGCTGCTCACGCTCCCGGCCTCGGCGATCGTCGGCGCGCTGGCCTACTGGGTCGCGAACGGGATCGGGGGCACCGCCGGAGTGGTGGTGATCGCCGTCGCGCTGGTGCTGGCCTCCATCGCCTTCTATGCGGCGTCCCGCCGCCCGGCCGTCACCCCGGAGAACGTCAACGCCGCGTGGACGGGCTCGATCGTCCCGCGTCCGTCCCGGAGGAGGTGACGGGCCCCGTGAACTCCTGGATCAATCTGGAAGCCCTGTGGAAGATCATCGTGGTGGGGCTGCTCGCCGGAGCCGGCCTGCCCGCCCTGTTCGCGATCGGCGTGCGGGCCCTCAACCCGCCGGCCCGCGCGGGCGGTGCCACCGCCGGGCACTCCTCCGCGGGCCCGCTCGGCCGCACCGTCGCCGCCGTCTGCTTCGCGGTGGTCCTCGCCGCGATCGGCTGGGGCATCTACGTCATCGTCAACCACGGCTGACCGCACCGCCGACCGCCGGGAGCGGCCCCGCCCCGGGTCAGCAGCGGCGTCGGGCCAGGGCCAGGACTGCGGCCGTGCCGAGCATGGCACCACCGACCGCGGCGAGCACCGGACCGCCGTACCGGGCGGTCTGGAGGGCGAGTTCGCGGGCGGAGCTCTCCGAGTGCCGGCCGACCGCTGCTCCGGCCGTCCCGGTGAGGGCCGAGGCCTGCTCCTTCATCCGCGATCCGCTCGCGCGCAGGGTGTGGCCGGCACTGTCGATCCGTTCCTCGAGGGCGTGCCGGGTATGGTCGGCCGTTCGGCCCGCCCGTTCCCTGGCATGGCCGGCGGCACGGCCCGCCCGCTCCTTGACCTGCTCGGCGGCGTCGCGCACCCGTGCGCCGACGTCGGCCTTCGCCGCGAGTTCCTCGACGGTGTCGGCGAGCCGGTCGCGGGTGTCGGCGATCTGCGAGGCGAGGTCCGCCGTGGTGGGGCCGGCCCCGTCGGTGCGGTTCTTCCCGGTCATCGGTGCACACGCTCCTTGATCATGTCGATGTCGGTCCTGGTGGTCGCGACGGCCTGCTCGGGTACGGGCGATCCCGCCTTCCCCAGCTGCCGGCGGCCGGCCAGCGCGAGCACGGCCGCGATCAGCATCAGGGCGCCGCCCGCGACCAGGGCCGCGGCCCACAGCGGTATCACCATGGCCAGCGCGGCGATCGAGGCCGCGACGAAGGCCTGCAGACCGATGACCGCGAGCAGCCCGGCGCCGCCGAGGAGCCCGCCGCCCTTGCCGGTCCGCCGGCCCTTCTCGGTGAACTCCGCCTTGGCGAGCTGGACCTCCTGCCGCACCAGCTGCGACGCCAGGCCGGTCACTTCGTGCACCAGCTCGTTCACCGTCCTGGTGCTTCCGGCCTTCGGGCCGCGACCGATGTGCGGGCCGCTGCCGTCGACCGTGCCGTGCGGCCGCTGCGCCGGTGCGGGCCGTCCGGTGTTCACGCTCGTGTTCACGTTGCCGTTCCCTCCGTCCGCGTTCGGGCACCCCCTCCTGGCGGGTGACCGCACATCCGCCCGGCAAACCCCGTTCCGCCGACCGGTCGGCAACCACCGGCTCCTGTTTGAAGCGGTCGATCCGGGTATGAGCGGCCTAATTGCTCGCAGAGGAGGGACACGCGTATGCCCCCCGAAGCCCGGGACACCGGACGCCGGCCGCAACGGCCGACCCGCAGCGGTGATTCTGCGCGCAGCGGTGATTCCGCGCGCGGGGCCGACAGCGACCGGGCTGCCCGTGCAACATCCTCGGACCGTCGGCCGGTGTCGGCCGCCCGCGCGATGCGGACGGCGGCGGCGCAGCTGGCGGAGCTCCTCGGCCGGACGCCGGAGTCGGTCTCCGGGATCCGGCGCACCGACGAGGGCTGGCAGGCCGAAGTGGAGGTGGTGGAACTCGAACGCATTCCGGAGACGAGCAGCGTGATGGCGAGCTACCAGGTGCTGCTCGACACCGAGGGGGAGCTGATCGGGTACGAGAGGACGCGCCGCTACACGCGGGCCGAGGTCGACCGGCGCCGTACCTAGCACCGGGTGCAGCAGATGCACCGGACGGGGTCGGCGCAGGCGGGGCGGAGCCGCCGCGACGTGCGGCGCGCCTGTGGAAAGGAGTTGCCATGACCGTGGTGCCGCAGAGCGGTGGAACCAGTGCCGTGGCAGGAGGTGCGAGCACCGGCACGCTGTACGACGTCGTCGAGCTGATCCTGGATCGTGGACTGGTCATCGACGTGTTCGTCCGGGTGTCGCTGGTCGGAATCGAGATTCTGAAGATCGACGCCCGCGTGGTGGTGGCCAGCGTCGACACCTACCTGCGATTCGCCGAGGCCTGCAACCGGCTGGATCTGGAGTCGGGGCGCAAGGCCCCCACCAAGCTCCCGGAGCTGGTCGGCGAGATGACCGAAGGCGGATCCCGTGGCAAGAGCAAGGGGGCGATCACCGGGGCGGTCGAAGCGGTGACGGACAGCATCCGCGAACACCTCGAGGACCGCGACGAGCCCGAGCCCGAGTCGCGGGAGAGGCGGCGCCCCGCCCGGCGGTCCACCCGGTCGAAGGACGAGTGAGAGCCGTGGCCGTCTACGTGTACGCCATCACCGCCGACACCCACCCGGCGCAGCTGCAGGAGATGACCGGTGTCGGTTCTCCTCCCGAGGAACTGCGCGTTCTCGCCGAATCGGGCCTCAAGGCCGTCGTCAGCGAAGCACCGGAAGGGCTCCGGGCACGTCGACGCGACCTGATGGCCCATCAAGCCGTGCTGGAACAGCTGATGGACGAGGGGGCCGTCCTCCCGCTGCGTTTCGGCGCCGTCGCCTCCGACGAGCAGGAGGTCCTCGGCGTCCTCCGGGAACAGGTCGACTCCTACCGGGAGCGGCTGGCCGCGCTCGACGGCTGCGCCGAGTACCTCGTCAAGGCCGCCTGCGAGGAGGAGGCCCTGCTGCGGCAGATCCTGCGGGATTCCGCCGAGGCCCGACGCCTCAACGAGGAATCGAAACGGAGCAGCGACCCCGCGCCGAAGATCCGGCTGGGCGAACTGCTGGCCGGTGAGATCGAGGCCCGCAACCGGTCCGCCGCGGCCGCGGCCATCGAGGCGCTGCGCCCCCTGGCGCGCGAGGTCCACGAGAACGAGCCCGCCGGGGACGACTTCGTCAGCGGCTCGTTCCTGGTCGAGAAGACCCGCCAGGACGACTTCCGCAGTGCGGCGTCGGAGCTGGCCCGGCGCTGGGGCGAGGACTACACCTTCCGGGTGCACGGACCGCTCCCGCCCTACAGCTTCGTCTGAGAGGGGTGCGCCATGGGTCTCATCACCGGACTGCTGACCCTGCCGCTGGCCCCCGTCCGCGGGGTGGTGTGGGTGGCGGAACGGGTCGCGGAGGCCGCCGAGCAGAAGTTCTACGACCCGGCGCCGGTCGAGGAAGCACTCAAGGCCCTGGAACGGGACCTCGTCGCCGGACGCATCGACGAAGCGACCTTCGAACAGCACGAGGAGGAACTGCTGGACCGGCTCGACGAGATCCGCCGCTACTGGGCGTCGCGAGGCCGCTGAGCCGAGGGCACCCGCCCGAAGGCTCCTTTGATCCGGGGGTTTTCCCGCCGCGTCAGCGGTTACGCGCCCTCCATGGGCGGCCGCCCCGGACACGGGCTGCGCCGCCCCCGACGGACCGGTGGGACAGGAGGAGTCGGCCGATGAAGGTCTCCGACCAGATACTGCAGCGCCTCAGGGAGTGGGATGTCGAACACGTCTTCGCCTACCCGGGCGACGGCATCAACGGGCTGCTCGCCGCCTGGGGGAGGGCGGAGGACAGGCCGCGGTTCGTCCAGGCCCGCCACGAGGAGATGGCCGCCTTCCAGGCCGTCGGCTACGCCAAGTTCTCCGGGCGGACCGGCGTCTGCGCGGCGACGTCCGGCCCCGGCGCCATCCACCTGCTGAACGGCCTGTACGACGCCAAGCTCGACCACGTCCCGGTGGTCGCGATCGTGGGCCAGACCGACCGCAGCGCCATGGGCGGCTCCTACCAGCAGGAGGTCGACCTGCTCAGCCTCTACAAGGACGTGGCCTCGGAGTTCTGCGAGATGGTCACCGTCCCCGAGCAGCTGCCGAACGTCCTGGACCGGGCCGTGCGGGTGGCCGCGACCCGACGCACCGTCACCGCCGTGATCGTCCCCGCCGACGTGCAGGAGCTGGAGTACGAGCCGCCGGCCCACGCCTTCAAGCAGGTCCCCTCCAGCCTCGGGGTCGGCCGCTACGCCCCGATCCCCGCCGAGGAGGACCTCGCCCGGGCGGCGGAGATCCTCAACTCCGGCGAGAAGGTCGCCGTGCTGGTCGGGCAGGGCGCCCGGCACGCCCGGCCCCAGGTCGAGGCGGTCGCAGACCTGCTCGGCGCCGGAGTGGCGAAGGCACTGCTGGGCAAGGACGTCCTGCCGGACACCCTGGCCTACGTCACGGGCTCGATCGGCCTGCTGGGCACCCGCCCCTCGTACGAGCTGATGCGGGACTGCGACACCCTCCTGGTGGTGGGCTCCAGCTTCCCGTACACGCAGTTCCTGCCCGAGTTCGACCAGGCCCGGGCCGTCCAGATCGACCTGGACCCGTCCATGGTGGGGCTGCGCTACCCCTTCGAGGCCAACCTCGTCGGCGACGCCGCCGAGACGCTGCGCCGCCTGGCCCCGCTGCTGGAGCGCAAGGAGGACCGCACCTGGCGCAAGACGGTCGAGGAGAACACGGCCCGCTGGTGGGAGGTCATGGAGCGCCGCGCCGAGGTGGCCGCGGACCCGCTCAACCCGGAACACGTGGTGCACGCCCTGGACGCCCTGCTGCCCGAGGACGCGATCATCGCCGCCGACTCCGGCTCCGCCGCGAACTGGTACGCCCGGCACCTGCGGATGCGCGGCACCATGCGCGGCTCCCTCTCGGGCACCCTGGCCACCATGGGCCCGGGCGTGCCGTACGCGATCGGCGCGAAGTTCGCCCACCCCGACCGGCCGGCCATCGCGATCGTCGGCGACGGCGCCATGCAGATGAACGGCCTCGCCGAGCTGATCACCGCGGCCAAGTACTACCAGGAGTGGTCCGACCCGCGGCTGGTCGTGGCCGTCCTCAACAACCACGACCTCAACCAGGTCACCTGGGAGATGCGCGCGATGGAGGGCGTCCCGCAGTTCGAGGCCTCGCAGAGCCTGCCCGACCTGCGGTACGCCGACATCGCCGTCCTGATGGGCCTGCACGGCGTGCGGGTGGAGAAGCCGGAGGACGTGGAACCGGTCTGGCGTCAGGCACTCGCCGCCGACCGGCCGTTCGTCATCGACTTCCGCACCGACCCGGCCGTGCCGCCGATCCCGCCGCACGCCGACTGGGACCAGGTCAAGGCCGCCGCCTCCGCCGTGTTGCACGGCGACAGCGACCGCGCATCGGTGGTGCGCCAGGGCGTGAAGGCCAAGATCCAGGAATTCCTGCCCGGCCGGGGGAAGAGGTGAGGGCGGTGCAACGTCCCCGTACGGGCCCCGCGGAGGCCGCCGGGCGGCTGCTCGTCGATGTGCGGCACGGGCGGTTCGAGCGGTCGCTGTCGCTGCTGACGGCCGCCGGCGCGCTGGTCGCCGCGGCGGAGATCTACCTGGAACACGACCGGGCCGGCTTCGGGAACCGGATGATGTGGTGGCCCGTCGTCCTCGGCCCGCTCGGGGCCGCCGCCGGCGTCGCCGGGTTCAGCAGCGAACGCGCCGCCCGGACGGTGCTGCCGGTGGTGTCCGCGGCCGTCGTCGCCAACGGACTGCAGGGCACCTGGCTGCACGTCCGCGGGATCGCCCGCAAACCGGGCGGCTGGTCGATGGCCCGCTTCAACATCGAGACCGGACCGCCGCTGTTCGCCCCGCTGCTGGTCACCATGGTCGGCGGCATGGGCCTGCTCGCCGCCGTGCTGCGCCGGGAGAGGTGAGCCGTGCGGCGACTCCCGACCGGGCGGCGCGTCCCCTCCGGGGAGACCGGCGCCCGCTTCCCGAACTTCGACGCCCTCGACCAGGTCGACGCCTGGGACCCGGCCACCGCCGCCACCGTCGTCGGCCGCCTCGCCCGCCAACCCGACCTGCGGTTCTTCACCCCGGCCGAGGAGGCCACCGCCGGCGCCCTGCTCGACCGGCTCCTCGCCCAGGACGGCCCGCCCGGCGAGCCGAAGGTCCCCGTGCTGCAGATGGTCGACGCCCGCCTCGCCGAGGCGCAGACCGACGGCTGGCGCTACCACGACATGCCCGAGGACGGCGACGCCTGGCGCGCCACCCTCGCCGCCCTGGACCGGGACGCGGCCGACGAGTACGAGGCCGACTCCTTCGCCGACCTCACCTGCGACCGGCAGAAGCGCCTCGTCCGGGCCGTACAGGACCTGCACGGCAAACCCTGGCACGGCCTGCCCGCCGCACACGTGTGGAGCCTGTGGACGCGCTACGCCTGCACCGCCTTCTACGCCCGCCCGTACGCCTGGAACGAGATCGGCTTCCCCGGGCCCGCCTACCCCCGTGGCTACGCCCGGCTCGGCATCGGCCTGCGCGAACCCTTCGAGGAGGCGGACGCCGACCCCACCGCAGACCCCGCCGACCGGAAGGGAACCGGATGAGCGGCCCCGTACGCAGCCGGCTCCGCGAGGCCGCCGGCACACTGTGCCTCACCGCGTCCCCGCAGCGCGCGATCCGCGAGCGCAACGCCTCCGCCTGGCTGCTGCCCGAGGACGGTGCGCGCTTCGACCACCGGCTGGTGGAGGGCATGCGGCGCTTCGACGACACCGACGAGGTCGACCTGGTGGTGGTCGGCTGCGGCGCGGGCGGCGCCACCCTCACCCAGCGGATGGCGCACGCCGGCTGGTCCGTGGTCTGCCTGGAGGCCGGGCCGTTCTGGGACCCGGACACGCACTGGGTCAGCGACGAGGCCGGCTCCCACCACCTGTACTGGACCGAACCGCGGGTGATCTCCGGCACCGACCCCGTCCCCATGGGCTCCAACAACTCCGGGCGCGGCGTCGGCGGCTCCACCGTGCACTTCGCGGGCTTCGTCCCCCGCTTCCACCCCTCCGACTTCAGCACCTTCACCGACGACGGCGTCGGCGCCGACTGGCCGATCCGGTACGAGGACCTGCGGCCGTCGTACGAGCGGATCGAGCAGGAGCTCCCGGTGGCCGGCCAGTACTGGCCGTGGGGCGACCCGCACCCCTACCCGTACGCCCCGCACCCGGTCGGCGGCAACGGCGAGATCCTGCTGCGCGGCGCCGCCGCCCTCGGGATACGGGCCCGGGTGGGGCCCGTCGCCATCACCAACGGCCGCTTCGGCAACCGCCCGCACTGCATCTACCGCGGCTTCTGCCTGCAGGGCTGCAAGGTCAACGCCAAGGCCTCCACCCTGATCACGCACGTCCCCGACGCGCTCGCGCACGGCGCCGAGATCCGCACCCAGGCCATGGCCGTCGCCGTCGAGACCGACGCCGAAGGCCGCCGCGCCATCGGCGTGCGCTACCTGCGCAACGGCCGCGAACACCTGCAGCGCGCCCGCACCGTGGCGGTCGCCGGCTACTCCGTCGAGACGCCCCGGCTGCTGCTGAACTCCGCCAACCGCCGCTTCCCCGACGGCCTGTGCAACGACCACGACCAGGTGGGCCGCTACCTCATGGTCCAGGGCGCACCGCAGACCGCCGGCCGCTTCGAGGAGGAGATCCGCGCCTACAAGGCTCCCCCGCCCGAGGTCACCAGCGAGGACTTCTACGAGACCGACCCGACCAACGGCTTCAAGCGCGGCTACGCGATCCAGACCGTCTCGCCGCTGCCGATCACCTGGGCCGAACACGTCGCCGCCCAGGGCCACTGGGGACACGACCTGCGCCGCTACATGCAGGACTACATCCACTGGGCCACCCTCGGCGCCCTCTGCGAACTCCTCCCGCAGCCCGGCAACCGCGTCACCCTCTCCGACGAGAAGGACCGCCACGGCCTGCCGGTCGCCGACTTCTCCTACAGCCAGTGCGACAACGACCGCGCCGTCATCAGGGCCGCCCGCGCCACCATGGAGCGGATTCTGCGCGCCGCCGGTGCCACCGAGGTCATCACCATCGAGCGATACGCCCACCTCGTCGGCGGCTGCCGCATGGCGGCCGGCCCCGAACAGGGCGTCGTCGACGCCGATCTGCGCACCTTCGCCGTCCCCAACCTGCTGATCACCGACGGCAGCGTGCTCCCCACCCAGGGCTCGGCCAACCCGGCGCTGACCATCATGGCCGTGGTCGACCGCGCCGCCCGGCGCCTCGCCGACGGGGCCCGCAGCGGCCTGCGCAGCCCGTACGAGCGGAGCCTGCCATGACCGGAACGGACGCCCGCGTCGACGGCATCGACGTCCGGACCTTCACCGTGCCCACCGACGGCCCCGAGGCCGACGGCACCCTCGCCTGGGACAGCACCACCATGGTCCTGGTGCAGGCACGCTCCGGGGACACCACCGGGCTCGGCTGGACGTACGGCGCCCCGGCCACGGCGCAGGTGGTCACCGGGATGCTCGCCGGGACGGTCACCGGCCTGCCCGCCCTCGACGTCCCCGCCGCCAACGAGGCCATGGCCCGAGCCGTCCGCAACGCCGGCCGCCCCGGCCTGGTCGCGGGCGCGCTCTCCGCCGTGGACATCGCCCTGTGGGACCTCAAGGCGCGCCTGCTCGGCCTCCCGCTGGTACGCCTGCTCGGCACCGCCCGCAGCGAGGTGCCGGTCTACGGCAGCGGCGGCTTCACCACCTGGACGGACCGCCGCCTCGCCGACAGCCTCACCGACTGGGCGGAACAGGAGATCCCCCGCTTCAAGATCAAAATTGGCGAGGGGCGGGGCAGCGAGGAGCAGCGCGACCTGCGGCGCACCGAACACGCCCGCACCGTGATCGGCGACGACGCCGAGCTCTACGTCGACGCCAACGGCGCCTACACCCGTAAACAGGCCGTCCGCATCGGCCGGACCCTGGCCGGCCTCGGCGTGAGCTGGTTCGAGGAACCCGTCTCCTCCGACGACCTCTCCGGGCTCGCCCTCGTCCGCGACGCCGTCACCGCCGACGTCGCCGCCGGCGAGTACGGCTACGACCTGCCCTACTTCGCCCGCATGGCCCCCGTGGTGGACTGCCTGCAGGCCGACGCCACCCGCTGCGGCGGCATCACCGTGTGGCTGCGCGCCGCAGCCCTCGCCGAGGCCCACGGACTCCGGCTCTCCGGACACTGCGCCCCGCACGTCCACGCCCACGCGGCCGCGGCGATCCCCAACCTGCGCCACCTCGAGTGGTTCCACGACCACGTCCGCATCGAGGACCTGCTCTTCCACGGCACCCTCGACCCCCACGGCGGCAGCATCCGCCCCGGCAGCAGCGGCGCACCCGGCCTCGGCCTGTCCCTCGACCCGCAGGAGGCCGAACGCTTCCGCACCGCCTGACCCGCGCCGGCCCCGCACCGCAGCAGGCCCGCCGCAGAAGGGAGGCACCGGTGGCACCGTCCGGCGACGCCCCCGCCCCGCACGCGCTGCGCGACTACGCCCTGCTCGCCGACGGCGAGCGCGGCGCACTCGTCGGCCCGCACGGCGACATCGTGTGGATGTGCGCACCCGGATGGGACGGCGACGCGCTCTTCGCCGCCCTGATCGGCGGAACCGGCCACTACACCGTCACACCCGCCGAACCCTTCGTCTGGGGCGGCTACTACGAGAGCGGCAGCCTGATCTGGCGCAGCCGCTGGACCACCACCGACGGCATCGTCGAATGCCGCGAGGCCCTCGCCCACCCCGGCGACCCGCACCGCGCCGTGCTGCTGCGCCGGATCATGGCCGTCGACGGCGAGGCACGGGTGGACGTACGGCTGCACCCGGCAGCGGGCTTCGGCGCACAGCCGCTGCGCGACGTCCACCGCGACGGGTCGGGCCGCTGGACGGGACGGACCGGAGACCTGCACCTGCGCTGGACGGGGGCACCCGACGCGCGGGCGGACGGGCCGGGGCAGGCGGCGCTCCGCACCGCCGTACGGCTGGAGCCCGGCGCGCACCACGACCTCGTCCTGGAGGTCTCCGACCGGCCGCTGCCCGCTCCCGAGCCCGCCGACCGGCTGTGGCGCGCCACCGAGGACTCCTGGGCCGCCTGCGTGCCCGGCCTGCCGCACGTCCTCGGCAGCCGGGACGCCCGGCACGCCGTCGCCGTGCTGCGGGGCCTGACGGCGTCCGGCGGCGGCACGGTCGCGGCCGCCACCACCAGCCTTCCGGAGCGGGCCGAGCAGGGCCGCAACTACGACTACCGCTACGTGTGGATCCGCGACCAGTGCTTCATCGGCCAGGCCGCGGCCCTCGCGGGCGTGCACCCGCTCCTGGACGACTCGGTGCGGTTCGTCACCGCCCGCCTGCTGGCCGACGGCCCGGCCCTCGCCCCCGCCTACACGGTGGCCGGGGCGGCCGTGCCCGACCTGCGCACCCTCGACCTGCCCGGCTACCCGGGCGGCTTCGACGTCGTCGGCAACCACGTCAACCGGCAGTTCCAGCTGGACGCCCTCGGGGAGTGCCTGCTGCTGTTCGCGGCCGCGGCCCGCCACGACCGGCTCGGCCCCGACGGCCGGCAGGCCGCCCTCGTGGCGGCGGACGCCATTGCCGCCCGCCGCCACGACCCCGACGCGGGCATCTGGGAACTCCACGACGACCACTGGGCCCACAGCCGGCTGATCTGCGCGGCCGGGCTGCGTGCCGTGGCGGCAGAGGCCCCCGCCGCCGACAGCGGCCGCGCCGGGCGCTGGGAGGCGCTCGCGGACCGGATCGTCGCCGACACCGCGGCCGACAGCCTGCACCCCGCCGGCCGCTGGCAGCGCGCCCCGGCCGACCCCGGGGTGGACGCCGCACTGCTGCTGCCCGCCGTGCGCGGCGCCCTGCCGGCCGGTGACCCGCGGACCGCGGCCACCCTGCGCGCCGTACGGGCCGACCTCGTCCAGGACCACTACGTGTACCGCTTCCGCCACGACGAGCGCCCGCTGCAGGACGCCGAGGGCGCCTTCCTGCTGTGCGGCTTCGCCATGGCGCTGGCCGAGCACCAGCAGGGCAACACCGTCGAGGCCGTCCGCTGGTTCGAACGCAACCGGGCCGCCTGCGGGCCCGCCGGGCTCTACGCCGAGGAGTTCGACGTCGCCCAGCGCCAGCTGCGCGGGAACCTGCCGCAGGCGTTCGTCCACGCGCTGCTGCTCGAGACCTCCGTCCGCCTCGCCGGGGCGGTCTGACGGGGCGACGGGCGGGGCGGCGCGGGCCGCGCGGCTGTGGCTCCGGGTGTGGTGTCCGCGGTGCCAGCCGGGGTAGCCGCCGCACAGGGGAGGCCCGGGCGCAGGCAGAGGGGGAGACACAGAGAGGACCGGTACGCCATGACCGAGTACGGCTACTTCCTGTCGTGCGAGGAGTTCACCCCCGCCGAACTGCTCGACCAGGCGAAGCGGGCGCAGCAGGCTGGCTTCACGCGGCTGGCGATCTCCGACCACTTCCACCCGTGGAACGACGCGCAGGGCAACAGCCCGTTCGTGTGGTCGGTGATCGGCGCCCTGTCGCAGGCGGTGGACCTGCCGGTGACCACGCTGGTGACCTGCCCCACGGTGCGGCTGCACCCGGCGGTCACCGCGCAGGCCGCGGCGACCTCCAGCGTGCTGCTCAGCGGGCGGTTCACGCTCGGCGTCGGCACCGGCGAGGCGCTGAACGAGCACATCCACGGCGACCCGTGGCCGTCGTTCGACGACCGGGCCGCCATGCTGGAGGAGGCGGTGGCGGTGATGCGGGAGCTGTTCACCGGCCGCCAGATCAGCCACCGCGGCCGCCACTACACGGTCGACAACGCGCGTCTGTACACCGCGCCGGACGGGCCGCTGCCCGTCCACGTCTCGGGGTTCGGGCCGAACGCGGCGGAGCTGGCGGGCCGGATCGGCGACGGGTTCGTCACCATGACCCCGGACGCCGACCTGGTCGGCGCGTTCCGGGAGGCCGGCGGCGCGGGCAAGCCGGTGGTCGGCGGGGTGAAGGTGTGCTGGAGCAGCAACCGCGACAAGGCGGTCGACACCGTCCACCGCCTGTGGCCGAGCGAGCTGCTGCCCGGTGAACTCGCCCAGATCCTGCCCACGCCCGCGCATTTCGAGCAGGCCGCGGAACTGGTCACCCCGGAAATGGTGGAGGAGTCGGTGACCTGCGGCGACGACGCGCAGGAGCACATCGACACGGTCCGTGCCTATGCCCGGGCCGGGTTCGACGAGGTGTACGTCGGTCAGATCGGGCCCGACCAGGCGATGTTCTTCGACGCCTACCGCGAACTCGTCCTGCCGGTCCTGCAGGGCTGACCGGGCCTGCCCGGTCGACCGCACCTGACCGTAACCAAACGTGATATTCACGCGCGGTATGTCTTTTTTGCCGTTTTCTCGGTGCCGAATTCCTCACCGTTTGTGATGAAGGTAGCCGGGTAGGCGGGGCAGAGTCTTCGTTGGACGGATCCTCGATGCCCGACGGACCGACGACGGGGACTTCCCTCCCGTAGGACACACCATCCCGTAGGACAGACCATGAAGAATGCCAAGCTTGCCGCAGCCGTCGGTGCGGGCTACCTTCTCGGGCGCACGCGCAAGGCCCGATGGGCGATGACCCTCGCCGGGATGATTGCGGGCAAACGCCTGACCGCCGATCCGGCGGCCCTCCTCGGCAACCTGCTCGAGTCCTCGCCGCAGCTCCGGCAGTTGGCCGGGAACGTGCGCGGCGAACTGGCCGACGCCGGTCGCAAGGCCGCCGTCGCGGCGGCCGGGAACCGCGTCAACGCGCTGACCGACTCGCTCCAGCGCCGCACCGAGTCCCTGCGTTCGGCCTCCTCCGGTCGTGCCGAGGACGAGGGTGACGACGAGGACCTCGAGGACACGTACGAGGAGGAGCCGGAGGACGAGCACGAGGAAGAGCCGGAAGAGGAGCCTGAGGAAGAGCCGGAAGAGGAGCCGAAGCGCACCGCCCGCAAGACCGCCGGGCGCGCATCGTCCACCGCTGCCAAGGGCGGCCGGACCGCACGCGGCACCGCGCGGAAGACCGCCTCCACGGCCAGGTCGGCGACCCGGCCGGCCGCCAAGAAGACCGCGTCCGCGGCCCGCAGCGCAGCCAAGCCGGCCTCCTCACGGGCGAGCGGCACGGCGAAGAAGGCCGCCGGGGCGAAGAGCACCGCGTCGAAGACGGCCGCGTCCAAGACCGCGGCCGCCTCGAAGACGGCCAAGAAGGCCACCGGCACGGCGCGCAAGACGGCGCGCAGCACCACGGCACGGAAGCGAGCGTGATCGCGATGGCCCGCACTTCCACGGACCGCGACACCGGGGGCGTCGGCGCCCTGCTCGACCAGCTCCCGACCGACCGGCTGAAGGAACAGGCGCTCGACCTCGCCTCCGCACTGGGGGAACGCGCCATGACCGCGGCCGCCGAGAAGGTCGGCGGCGTCACCGACAAGCTGCTCGACTACGTCGAGCACGGCCCTGCCGCCAAGTCCGACGGGGGCGGCGTGTCGCCGATGAAGATGGTGATGGCGGCCGGTGCTTCCGGAGTGAAGCAGTTCGTCGCCAACAAGTTCACCGGCGGCGGAAAGGGAAAGAAGGGCGGCGGCAAGAAGCTCAAGCTCACCAACATCGTCGAGGACATCGAGGTCGGCGTGCCGGTGCGCGTCGCCTACAACCAGTGGACGCAGTTCCAGGACTTCCCGAAGTTCACCAAGCGGCTGGAGTCGGCCAACCAGGAGTCGGAGCAGAAGATCTCCTGGAAGGCGGGCATCTTCCTCTCGCACCGCACCTGGGAGTCCACCATCGTCGAACAGGTCCCCGACGAGACGATCGTCTGGCGCTCCAAGGGCAACAAGGGCCACGTCGACGGCACCGTCACCTTCCACGAACTCGCGCCCAACCTCACCAAGATCCTCATGGTGCTGGAGTACCACCCGCAGGGGCTGTTCGAGCGCACCGGCAACATCTGGCGCGCCCAGGGCCGCCGCGTCCGGCTGGAGCTCAAGCACTTCCGCCGGCACGTCATGACGCAGACCATCCTCGACCCGGACTCGGTGGAGGGCTGGCGCGGCGAGATCCGCGACAGCAAGGTGGTGAAGTCCCACGAGGACGCCGTCGCCGAGGAGGAGGAAGCCGAGGGCCGCACGGACGAGGAGCCGGACGAAGAACCGGACGAAGAGCCGGACGAGGACCGGTACGAGGAGGACGACGAGTACGAGGACGAGGAACCCCGGGACGAGGAGGAACCGAGGGGCGACGAAGAGTCCGGCGACGGCGAGCCCGAGGACGAGTACGAGGACGGCGAGGACGAGGAACCGTACGAGGACGAGCCCCGTGACGAGTCCGAGGAGGAGCCGTCCGACGAAGAGGAGCCGTACGACGAGGAGGAGCCGTACGACGAGGACGAGTACGAGGACGAGGAACCCGAGGAGGACGAGGAGCCCGCTCCCCGCTCCCGCCGCAGGGTACCCGCCGGAAGCAGGTGACGGGCCATGGCCACGGCCACCCGGGCGGGCCCCTACCTCGACCGCCCCACGTCGAGCAGTCTCGCCGACGTCATCGACCTGATCCTGGACAAGGGCCTGGTCATCGACGCCTACGTCCGGGTCTCCCTGATCGGCCTCGAACTGCTCACTATCGACGCCCGCGTCGTGGTGGCCAGCGTCGACACCTACCTCCGCTTCGCCGAGGCCGTCAACCGGCTCGACCTCACCGCCGACGGCAGCCGCGGCCTGCCCGAGCTGGTGCAGGACGGAGGCGCCGAGCACAGGAGCAAGGGCGCACTGGAGGGCGCCGAGGAGAACGTCACCGATGCGGCCGGCAGCCGGCGCGGTGACGCCGAGGACGAGGAGCAGCCGGAGGAGCGGCCGCGCCGCCGCGCCCGTCCGGCCGCACGGCGACGGGAGCAGGAGTGATGGCCGCACAGCACCGGACCCGGGCCGCCCCCATCGCCACCGGCAACGGCGGCGTGGACCCGCAGGCCTGCTACGTCTACGGCATCGTGCCCGCGGGCACCCCGCTGCCGGACCGGCTGCAGGGCGTCACCGACCCGTCGGTGCCGGTCGAACTGGTCGGCCGCGGCCGGGTGGCCGCCGTGGTCAGCACCGTCCCGGCGGACCGGCCGCTCGGCACCGCCGCGGACCTGCGCGCCCACGCCGACGTGCTGGACACCCTGGCGGCCGCCCGCAACGCCGTCCTGCCGATGCGCTTCGGCGCCGTCCTCCGGGACACCGAGACCGTCACGGAGGACCTCCTCGACCCGTACGAGGAGGAGTTCCACGACGCGCTCCAGGAGATCGAGGGGCACGCACAGTTCACCGTGCGCTGCGACTACCGGGAGGACGAGCTCCTCCGCGAGATCCTGGTGGACCGGGAGGACATCGCCCGGCTCCGCGACGACATCGCCGCACTGTCCGAGGAGGCCGGCCGCTACCACCGCATACGCCTCGGCGAGCTCGTCGCCGGGGAGGTCGCGGCCCGCCGGGACGAGGACGCCGCCGTCCTGGCCGACTGCCTCGCCCCGCACGCCGCAGCCATCGCCCCCGCCGAGCCCGGCGTGGCCGAACAGGGCTTCAGCGCGGCCTTCCTCGTCCGCGACGGCGCGCGCACCGAGTTCGAGCAGGCCGCGGAGGGCCTGGCCCGCCGCTGGGCCGGCCGCCTGCGCGTCCGCCTGCTCGGGCCGATCGCACCGTACGACTTCGCAGCCCGGATCGCCGGGACGGCGGAGGGGGACGGGTAGCCATGGCACCCGTCACCGGACCGCGCACCGGGCCGGCCGCGACAATCGGCAGGCACCCGGAGGTGTGAGCCGTGCCCGCCCGCGACCCCCGCCCCGCGGCCGGCGACCGCCCGGAACGGTCGGCCGACCGCCGCAGCCGCCGGGCATCCCAGGCCGAGCCGCCGGACGGCCCCCCGCTGCGCCGCCGTACGGCCGAGGAGCCCCGCCGCCGCACCGCCGAGGCGCCCGACCGTGTCGATGCCCGGCCTGCCCGGCGGCCGGCTCCGCACAGCAGGACGACCGGGTTGACGGCCCGTCGGGCCGCAACCCTGGCCGCCGCCCAGGTCGGTGACCTCACCGGCCGCACACCGGAGGGCATCACTTCACTGGACCGCGGAGAGGAGGGCTGGGAGGTCGGCGTCGAAGTACTGGAGACCCGCCGCGTCCCCGACTCGAACGACATCCTGGCCGTCTACCGGGTCGTCCTCGACAACGACGGCGACCTTGTTTCCTTCCGCCGCGAACGCCGATACCTCCGCGGTCGGACCGAGGAGGACTCATGACCCAGCCGACCCCCTGGACGCCCGACCGGAGCTACGCGCCGCAGTCCCGAGCCGCCATGGCGCCCGCCCCGTCCGCCAACCTGGCGGACCTGTTGGAACGCGTCCTCGACAAGGGCATCGTCATCGCGGGCGACATCCGGGTGGACCTGCTCGACATCGAACTGCTCACCGTCAAGATCCGGCTGCTGATCGCCTCCGTCGACCGCGCCCGGGAGATGGGCATCGACTGGTGGGAGCACGACCCCTCGCTCTCCTCCGGCAAACGCGACCTCTCCCTCGAGAACCGCCGCCTGCGCGAGCGCATCGGCGAACTCGAGGCCGCCCGCAGCGCCGACCGCGACCGTACGGACCGCGCGGCCGCCGACGGCGATCGGGCCGACGAGGCGCCGCCCGTCCGGCGCCGCCGCAGCACCAGGAGCGAGCCATGACCACCCCCGGCCTCACCTGGATCTACGCGGTGGTCCCCGACGTCGCGGACGGCCTCCTCGACGGCATGACCGGCGTGGCCGGCGAGCCGCTGCGCGCCCTCACCGCCCCGGGCCTCGCACTGGTCGTCGGCTCCGTGCCGCGGGAGGACTTCGACGAGCGGGCCCTGCAACAGCACCTGGCGGACCTGCGCTGGGTGGAGACCGCCGTCCGGGCCCACCACCGGGTGATCGCCGAACTCGCCCGCACCCGCCGCACCCTGCCGCTGCGCTTCGCCACCCTCTACCGCGACGACCGCGGCGCCCTCTCCTTCCTCCGCGGTGCCGGGCCGCGCCTGCAGGCCGCCCTGGACCGGGTCGCCGACCGCGACGAATGGGGCGTCAAGGCCTACCTGGACGCACCCGTCCCCGATGCCCCCGCCACCGGCCCCGCCGATCCGCCGGACGGCGCCGCCGCGGCCGACGACCGCCCCGGAACCGCGTACCTGCTGCGCCGCCGCGCCCAACGGGACGACCGGGCCCGCCGGTTCGAACAGGCCCACGAGCGCGCCCGGCAGATCCACGCGGCCCTGGCCGACCGAGCGGACGAGGCGGCGGAGCACCCGCTGCAGTCCGCCGAGGCGAGCGGACGGGCCGCCCCGATGCTCCTGAACGGCGCCTACCTGGTGGAGCACGCGCGGGCCGCCGAGTTCGGCGCCGCCGTCACCGAGCTCGGCCGCCGGACCACCGGTGTCCGCGTCGAACTCACCGGGCCCTGGCCGCCGTACTCCTTCGTCGAGATCGACGCCGAACCTGTCGAACCTGCCGAACCGGCTGGGCCGGTGACCGGTTCCGCGCCGGCCGAGGGCGGGTGATCCGCCATGACCGGCGCCGGAGAGGTGGCCCGGACCGCCCCGTACCCCGTGGACGACCGCCGCATCGCGCTGGTCGACCTGCTGGACCGGCTGCTCGCCGGGGGAGTGGTCGTCGCCGGTGAGATCACCCTCGGCATCGCGGGCGTCGACCTCGTCCGGATCAGCCTCCGGGCGCTGGTCGCCTCGGTCAGCACCCTCGTCGCCGAGACCGACCCGGACCTCTGGGACCCCGGCCCGCCCGACGGCGACCTGCCGCACCGGGAGCTCCCGTGACCGCCCCGCACGACGGCCGGCAGCCCGGCCGCCGGATCGAACTGGACCCGGAGTCCGTCGGCCGGGACCTCGCCGCGCTCGTACTCACCCTGGTCGAGCTGATCCGTCAGTTGATGGAACGCCAGGCCCTGCGCCGGATCGACCAGGGCGACCTCTCCGACGACCGGATCGAGGCCCTCGGCCGCACGCTGATGGCCCTGGAGGAACGGATGGCCGAACTGCGCGACCACTTCGGCCTGACCCCCGAAGACCTCAACATCGACCTCGGCCCCCTGGGCCCGCTGCTCTCCCCGGACTGACGCCCGTACCCGGACCGCCCCCGTTTGCCGTCCGGCGGACCGGAAAGCCGCACGGTATGAGAGACCATCCCTCCGACGCCCGCACTGTCGTGATCACCGGCGCGAGCGGAGGCATCGGCCGCGCCTGCGCCGTCGCCTTCGCCGAACGCGGCGACCGGCTCGCCCTGATCGCCCGTGGCCGTGCCGGGCTGGACGGCGCCGTCCGCGAGGCCGAGCAGGCCGGGGCCGCGAAGGCGATCGCGATCGAGGCGGACGTCGCCGACCCGGACGCCGTCGAAGCCGCCGCCCAGCGGGCCGAGGACGAGCTCGGCCCGATCGACGTGTGGGTCAACGACGCGTTCGCCTCGATCTTCGCGCCCTTCACGGAGATCGACCCCGAGGAGTTCCGCCGGGTCACCGAGGTCGCCTACCTCGGGTACGTGTACGGCACCGGATCGGCCCTGAGCCGGATGTTGCCCCGCAACCACGGGACGGTCGTGCAGGTGGGATCGGCCATCGCCTACCGAGGCATCCCGCTGCAGAGCGCCTACAGCGGCGCCAAGCACGCCCTGCAGGGCTGGCACGAGGCGCTGCGCTGCGAACTCCTGGCCTCCGGCACCCGGGTGCGGACCACGATGGTGCAGATGCCCGCGGTCAACACGCCGCAGTTCGACTGGGTGCGCTCGCGGCTGCCCGAACAGGCGCAGCCGGTGCCGCCGATCTACCAGCCGGAGGTCGCCGCCCGCGCGGTGCTCCACGCCGCCGACCACCCGCGACGGCGCGAGTACTGGGTCGGCGGCAGCACCGTCGCCACCCTGCTGGCGAACGCCGTCGCACCGGGCCTGCTGGACCGCTACCTGGCCCGGACGGGCTTCGCCTCGCAGCAGAGCGGCGAGCCCCGGCGGGCCGACGCGCCCGACAACCTGTTCCGGCCCGTCGACACGGCCGAGGACCACGGATCGCACGGCCGCTTCGACGACCGCGCCCGCGCCCGCAGCCGCCAGCAGCAGGCCGCGCACGGCCTGGGTGCGCTCGCCGACGGCGTCCGGCGTGCGGCCGGGTGGGTGATACCGGGTTTGCGGACGGCCCTGCCCGGGTTCGCATCACGGATGCCCGGCCCGCAGACACCACAGGAACCGGAGAGGAGTGTGTGACCGTGCACCGCAGCCCGACCCCCGAACGGGAGCGCCGGCACGAGCCCGTCGAAGGTACGGAACCCCCCGTCCCCCCGGACCCGCCGAAGCCGCCCGGCACCCCCACCCCGCCACCGGACCCGCCCCTGCCGGAACCCCCGGACAAGGAAACGGAACCCGGCCCGCCCGACCCCGAAAAGCCCCCCGAGCCCCCCGACTGACCTCCGCCCCCGCCCGCCGGTGGTGCTGCCCGAGAACGTTGTCGGAGGAGAGGGACGCATGGGCGAGATCGCCGTGTGGTGGTGCGTGCTGACGGGTCTTACGGTGGTGCTGATCAGCACCGTCTCGCCCGTCGAACTGCTGGTCGCCGCCCTGGCCGCACTCGGCGCGGCCTTCGCCGCGCGGGCCATGTGCCTCGCCTCCGGTACCGAGTGGCGCGGTGCCCGCCGGGCGGGGCGGGCCGTGATCCGGCTGCCCCGGTCCGTCCTGCGCGGCTGCGCGGCCCTGCTGTCGGCCCTGGCACGCCGCGACGAGGGCGGGGCACGGCTGCACCGCGTCGTCCTCCGGGAGGGCAGCGATCCGGGCTGGGCCGGTGCGGCGCTGGCCGCCTCGCCGGACACCTGCGTGATCGACATGCCGCACGGCGACGACGCCCTGGTGCACACCCTCGGCGACCGCCCGGGGCCGATGGAACGCCTGCTGGTGGAACGCCTGCCCGCCGACCCGGGGGAGCGCCGGTGAACGCGTGGACGGCGGCCGCCCTGGTCCTGCTGGTCGTGGCCGTGCCCGCCTGCGGATGGGTGGTCTCGCGCGGTACGACGGTGCGCCGCCTCGCCGGGGCGTGCCTGCTGTCGACGGTGACGGGAGCGGTCTTCCTCCTGCTGCCCCGGGCCTACAGCCGGTCCTCCTACCAGGACCTCGCACTGGTACTGGCCGTCCTCGCCCCCGCCGGATCGCTCGTCTTCACCCGGTTCGTGGCAGGCCGGAGCGAGGACCGGGACCGCGACGGCGGAACGTGACCGCCCGTCCGCACAGGAACCACCGACCGTCCGGGGGAGAGGGATGACGCCGAGTCATGTCGCCGCACTGGTGCTGCTGTGGGCGGGAGTGGGGTTCGTCCTGCTGTCCGCCGTCGCCCTCGTCCGGCTCCGCGGGACGCCGGCGCGCCTGCACGCGCTGGCACCGGCGTCCTGCGCCGGGGTGCCGCTGATCGCGGCGGCGGTGGCCGTCGACCAGGGGCCGGGCCGGGCGGCCGTCAAGACGCTGTTCATCGGCCTGCTGTTCGCCGTCGGCGGCACGGTGACCACGATCGCCGTGGGCCGCGCCTCGCGGCAGGCCGAGGACGGGGGAGCCGAGTGAACGACTGGCTGATCGGTGCCGCCCTGGCGTTCGTCGTCGTGGCCGCGACGGTGGCGGTGCTCACCCGCGACCCGGCGCGCCAGGCGGTGGTGCTCGCCGCCCTGGGGCTCGGCCTGGCCGTGCTCTTCACGGTCCTTCAGGCACCGGACGTCGCCCTCTCCCAGCTGGCCGTCGGCACGGCGCTGACGCCGTTGCTGATCCTCCTGACGGTCCGCAAGGTCGGCCGTCGCACCGCTGACGACGACCGGCACGAGGAGCAGGACGAGGAGCAGCGGTGACGGTCCGCGCCCGTCTGGTCATGGCGCTGGCCGCCGCAGCGGTCATCGCCGCCTTCTTCGCCGCGGCCTGTACGCAGCTGCCGCCGTTCGGCTCGGACCTCCACCCGTACGGCGAGCGCGCCGTGGCGGCGGCGCTGGCCCACCGCACCGCGAACGTCGTCTCCTCCGTCAACTTCGACATCCGGGCCTTCGACACCCTGGGCGAGGAGTCCATCCTGTTCGGCACCGTCCTCGGCGCCACGCTGCTGCTGCGCCGGGCCCCCGACGAGCGCCGTCGCCGGCCGCGCCCCGGGCGCGTCCTGCCCACCACCCGGCTGTTCGGCACCCTGCTGCTGCCGATCACCGTGGTGGTCGGCGTCTACATCGTCGCCCACGGCCAGCTCAGCCCGGGCGGCGGCTTCCAGGGCGGCGTCGTGCTGGCCACCGCCCTGCACCTCGCCTACGTCGCCGCCGACCACCGGGTGCTGCGGCGCCTGCGGCCGCTGGACGTCCTCGACGTCACGGACTGCACCGCCGCCGCCTCCTTCACCCTCGTGGGCCTGGCCGCCCTCGCCGCAGGGGGTGCCTTCCTGCAGAACATGCTGCCGCTGGGCACCTTCAACCAGATCACCTCCGGCGGCACCGTCCCCCTGCTGAACGCCGCCGTCGGCATCGAGGTCGCTTCCGGGCTCAGCGTGCTGGTCGCCCACTTCCTCGACCAGGCCGTCGAACTCGAGGACCCCGACGCCGACCGATCCGACAAGGAGCACCGCCCGTGGGGATCTGGCCCTACCTCGCCGCCGGATGGGTCCTGATCATCGCCCTCTACGGCCTCGTCACCAGCCGCAACCTCGTCCACGCCATCGGCTGCCTCGCCGTCGCCCAGTCCTCCACCTACCTGCTGCTGCTGGCCGTCGGCTACCGCAAGGACGCCACCGCGCCCGTCTTCGCGGACGTCGACCCCGGCAGCCGGCCCGTCGTCGATCCGGTCGTCCAGGCCCTCGCCCTGACCGACGTCGTCGTCGGCGCCACCGTCACCGCCCTGCTCCTCGCCCTGACCATCCAGCTCCGCAAACGCCACCACACCGTCGACCCGCAGGCCCTCACCGGCCTCGGCAAGGCCCTGGCCGAGGAGGACGCCGGGCACTGGCTGCCCTGGCTGCCCGCCGTGTTCGTCGTCGCGTCCGCCGCCACCGGGGCCGCGGTGCTCCGCGCCGCCCTGCGCATCTTCTGGGGCGCCGGCCCCGCGCCGCAGGCCGGGCCCGGCGAGGAGGAGATCACCGGAGAGGGCGAGGAACCGGAGATCCGCGCCGCCGAGCGGCCCCTGCCGCCGACCATGCTCGCCGTCCCCGGCGTACTGCTCCTCCTCGCCCTGCTCCTCGGGAGTCTCTCCGCCGTCGAGCCCGCCCTGGCGCACGGCGCAGCGGCGTTCACCGATCCCGAGGCCTACCGCGCCGCCGTGACCGCCGGAACGGCCGCCGTCCCCCACGCGGAGGAGTCCGCCTGGTGGGCTGCGCCCGGGCTCGTCCTGGGCTGCCTCTCGGCCGGCCTCGCCGTCGCCCTCGCGCTCCTCGCCGTGCACCGGCGGCCGGATCCCCGGCCCGCGCCGCGCCCCGCCGAGCGGGCCGTCCGGGGCCTGCGGCGCCTGCACTCCGGGCACTTCGGGGACTACCTGGCGTGGCTCGCCCTGGGCATAGCCGTGCTGTGCGCGGCCGTTGCCGCCCAGAGCTGACCGCCGGGCACACCGGACGGGCCGGGCGGGCCGAGCGGGTCAACGCCCGGCATGCTGCGGCCTCATGCCGTGGACGGGATCGGGGCGTCCGGCCGCGGGCCACCCTTCCGCGACGGCGCGCCGCAGCACGTCGGCGGCTTCGGACTGCCGGGCGTCGAGGATCTCCGCCTGGCGGCGGGCCCTGCCCTCCAGCCGCTCCAGCCGCGCGGTGAGGAGGTCGTCCTCGGCCACCGCGCCCAGCGCCCGCCACAGGGCCATCTTGCCCTGGACGCCGGAGCGCATGGCCTCGGTCTCGAGCAGGTCGCTCAGCGGGGAGCGGCGGAACAGCCGCCCGTTGAGCTTGAGCCGGCCGGCCTTCTCGGCGACCGCGCCCATGGCCATCCGGTGCCGCCGGGGCCGCACGCCGAGCGTCCGCATCAGCTGGACGAGTTCGTCGCGGTCCTCGGCGATCTCGCGGGCCAGGCTGCGCAGATCGGGCGCATTCGGTCCGGTCGGGTGCTCGCGTGCGATCCGGGCCGCCAGGGCCGCGCCGCCGTAGGCGCCGGCCAAGTGGTCGTTGAGGTAGATGGCGAGCAACCGCTCGCCGTTCGGGTCCGACATCGTGCCGCTCCTTCGTTCGCTCGGTGTGCCGGGACGGTCAGGCGGCCAGTTCGGTCGGCCGCAGCAGGACCTTGGTCCAGCCGTCGTCGCGGTGGTCGAAGCAGCGGTAGCCCTTCGGCGCCTCGGCGAGCGGCAGCTCGTGGGAGACCAGGAAGGAGGGCTCCGCGCGTCCGGCGACGATCAGGTCGCGCAGCCGGGCGTTGTACCGCTTGACCGGGCACTGGCCGGTGCCCATGCGCTGCCCCTTGCTGAAGAAGGTGCCGTAGTCGAAGCCGATCCGGCCCTCCTCGGCGCCCTCGGTGGCGGCCTCCGGGTCCTCGGGGACGTACACGCCGACCACGCCGATGCCGCCCGCGGTGCGCACCGCCGCGACGAGCTGGTCCAGGACGAGTTCCGGGTGCTCCTGGCCGGTCGGGTCGTGCGCCTGGTAGCCGACCGCCTCGACGCCGCAGTCCGCGCCCGTGCCGCGGGTGGCCTCGGTGATCCGCTCGACCGGGTCGGCGGCCGAGAAGTCGACGGGCTCGGCCCCGATCCGTTCGGCGAGGGCGAGCCGGTCGGGCTCCTTGTCCACCACGAACACCCGTGCGGCGCCGCGGATCACCGCGCTGTGCGCGGCGAGCAGGCCTACCGGGCCCGCGCCGAACACCGCGACGGTGTCGCCCGGCTGCATGCCGGCCAGCTCGGTGCCGTGCCATCCGGTCGGGAAGATGTCCGACAGCATGGTGAAGTCGTTCTCGTGCTCGGTGCCGGCGGGCAGTTCCAGCAGGTTGAAGTCCGCGTGCGGCACCCGCAGGTACTCGGCCTGGCCGCCGTCGTAGGGGCCCATGTCGGCGTAGCCGTACGCCGCGCCGTCGACGCCTTCGGTCGGGTTCATCCGCAGGCAGAACGCCGTCAGCCCCTGCACGCAGTTGCGGCAGGTGCCGCAGGCGATGTTGAACGGCACGGACACCCGGTCGCCGGGTTCGATCCGGGTGACGCCCGGCCCGGTCGCCTCGACGATGCCCATGTTCTCGTGGCCGAGGACCTTGCCCTCCTCGACCGAGGTCCTCCCTTCGTACATGTGCAGGTCCGACCCGCAGATGTTGGTCGTGGTGATGCGCACGACCGCGTCCCCCGGGGCTTCGATCCGCGGGTCGGGCACCTCCTCGACCGACACCTCGAACGGCCCCCTGAACACCACTGCCTTCACGGCGACCACCCTCTCCGGAGTTCTCGTGGCCCGCTGGGCGGCTGCCCGTCGGGGCCGGGCGGAAACGACACGGCGGGGCTTCTCCGTTTGGGCGGTCGACCGCCGGACAGGCGCCTCGGGGGGTTCCCGCGCGGGCAGCCGCCCGGCGGGCCGCACGCCGGAGGCGAGGCAGCCCATGCACAGCCACGACGACCCGTTCCGCGGCGCCGCCGCACTGGTCACCGGAGCGTCCCGCGGGCTCGGCCTGCTGATCGCCGGTGAACTCGCCGACCGCGGGGCACGGGTGATGATCTGCGCCCGCGACCCGGAGGAACTCGCCACCGCTGAACGGCAGCTGCGCAGCCGCGGCGGCACCGTCGCGTCCACGGTCTGCGACCTCGCCGAACCGGACGCCCCCGAGCGGCTCGTCGCCGCGACGGTCGAACGCTTCGGCCGGCTCGACGTGCTGGTGAACAACGCAGGCCTGATCCAGGTCGGACCGCTGGAGGCCTTCGGCACCGAGGACTTCGACCGGGCGCTGGACGTCATGGTGCGGGCGCCGGTCCGGCTGGTGCTCGCCGCACTGCCCGGCATGCGGGAGCGCCGCCACGGGCGGATCGTCAACATCGCGTCCATCGGCAGCCGCGTCCCGGCCCCGCACCTGCTGCCGTACGTCACCGCCAAGTTCGCGCTGGCCGGTCTGTCGGCGGGGCTGCGGGCCGAACTCGCCGCCGACGGCATCACGGTCACCACCGTGCTGCCGGGCCTGATGCGCACCGGATCGCACCGCGCCGCCGCCTTCGCGGGCCGGCCGGAGCGCGAGTACGCCTGGTTCGCACCCGCCGCCGGCATGCCGCTGCTGTCGATGGACGCCGGCCGCGCCGCCAGGGCCGTCGTCCGGGCGGCCGGGCGCGGCCGCCCGGAGCTGGTGCTGACCCCGGCCGCCAAGCTCGGCAGCCGGGTGTACGGCCTCGCGCCCGCCACCACCACCCGCGCCCTGACGCTGGCCGCCCGGCTGCTGCCCTCCGGCGGCAGGCACCCCAGCCGCCCGGTCGACGGCACGCGCGCCGCCGCCGAGGCCGAGCGCCGACACCCGCTGGTGGGCGCGCTGACCGCCCTCGGCGACCGCGCCGGACGCCACACCAACGAGCCCGGCTGACCCGCAGCGCTCCCGCCCCGGGACGGCTCAGGGGTCCCGGGGGCCGGGACGGCCCAGGGGTCTGGCTCAGGGGTCTCAGGGGGTGAAGACCACCTTCACCGCGCCGTCCTGCTTCTCCTGGAACATCCGGTAGGCGTCGGGTGCCGCACTCAGCGGCAGCCGGTGGGTGGCGAACGAGTCCACCCCGAGCGGGTCCTCGTCGGTCAGCAGCGGCAGCAGCTCGGGCACCCAGTGCAGGACGTTCGCCTGCCCCATCCGCAGCCGGACCTGCTTGTCGAACATGGTCAGCAGCGGCAGCGGGTCGGTCATGCCGCCGTACACCCCGACCACCGAGATCGTCCCGCCGCGGCGCACCAGGTCGATGGCGGCGTGCAGGGCGTGCAGCCGGTCCACGCCGGCGTGTTCCATCAGCGGGGCCGCAAGGGTGTCGGGCAGCAGTGCGGTGGCCCGGTGGGCGGCCCGGGCCACCGGGGAGCCGTGCGCCTCCAGGCCCACGGCGTCGATCACGGCGTGCGGCCCCCGGCCGCCCGTGAGGTCGCGGACGGCGGCGGCCAGCCCCTTGCCGAGCGCCGACACGTCCAGTGCGGTGACCCCGCGCTCGCGCACCCGGTCCAGCCGCTCGGGCACCAGGTCGATCCCGATCACCGTGCCGGCCCCGCGGTGCGCGGCGATCCGGGTGCACATGTCGCCGATCGGCCCGAGACCCAGCACGGCCACGCTCCCGCCCCGGGGCACCTCGGCGTAGGCCACGGCCTGCCAGGCGGTGGGCAGCACGTCGGAGAGGAAGAGGTACCGCTCGTCCGGCGGCCCGTACGGCACCGGAACGGGCAGGGTGTTGCCGAACGGGACACGCAGCAGCTCGGCCTGACCGCCCGGCACCTGCCCGTACAGCTTGGTGTACCCGAACAGCGCGGCACCCGTGCCGTGCGAGCGGACCTGCGTCGTCTCGCACTGCGACTGCAGGCCCTGCACGCACATGAAGCACCGGCCGCAGCTCACGTTGAACGGGATCACCACACGTTCGCCCACGCCGACCGCCGACACCGCCGGGCCGGTCTCGCGCACCGTGCCCATGGGCTCGTGCCCCAGGATGTCGCCCGGGTCGAGGAACGGGCCGAGCACCTCGTACAGGTGCAGGTCCGAGCCGCACAGTCCGGTCGAGGTGATCTCCACGAGGATGTCGTCGGGCTCCTCGATCCGTGCGTCCGGCACGTCGTCCACGCGGACGTCCCGGCGGCCGTGCCATGTCACTGCTTTCATCGCCCTGCACCGTCCGATCGCCTGGTGTCCCCACCTGCGGGGCGTCTGAGCGTGCTCGGCCGGAGCCAAACGCGTCCTACAGCCGCTCCTCCATGCCGACGGCCTCGCGGAGGCGGTCGTGGGCCTCGCCCGGCTGGCCCTCCTGGAGTTCGAGCAGGGCCTCGGCGATCGCGTCGAGCTTGCGCTGGATCGCGTGCTCGGCGCGCCGCTCCGAGTTCTTCAGCATGGCCAGCAGCAGCAGCGTGACCGCGGCCATCGCGTCCCCCGCCACCAGTTGCCACTCGGAGGACAGCCCCGCCGCGTGCACCGCGACGAACGCCGCCACCAGCAGCAGGCACAGGACCGCGAAGAGGGGTGAGCTGGTGAAGTTCGACGCCAGCTCGGCGAACTGCTCGAACCGGCCCCTGCGGCCGTCCTCGCCCTTCCGTGCCGGATGCTGCAGGGTCATGGCCCCGTCCTCCCGTCCCCACCCCTTCCGAAACGGTGTGGATTACCCCGGTGACGGCCGGGCACACGCGGGGTCGGGAAGGTGATCGAAGATGGTTGCGCTGTTGCTCGTACTGCTGCTGATCCTGGTGCTGTTCGGCGCCGGGTTCGCCCTCCACCTGCTGTGGTGGGTCGCGCTGGTCGCCCTGGTCCTGTGGCTGCTGGGTTTCTTCGTCCGTGGCCCCTCGGGTTCCCGGTGGTACCGATGGTGAGGGATGGCGGCTGCCTCACCGGAAGTGCCTGAGGCAGGGCCGGCGGGGCCGGGAGCACCGAGGTGTCCCGGCCCCGCCGGGCTGCGCCCGTGGCCGTGCATCACAGGCGCCGGGCCGCGGCGGCGATGTGGGTGCGGGAGATGCCGGCGGCGTCCAGGAGTTCGGCCGAGGTGCCGGACCCGGGGAGGGTCCGTACGGCGAGGTGGGCGAACGCCGGGCACAGGCCGCGTTCGGCGAGGGCGCCGAGCACGGCTTCGCCGAGACCGCCCTCGGGGCGGTGGTCCTCCACGACGACCAGGCGGCCGGTGTCGCTGACGGCCCGGGCGAGGGTCTCGCCGTCCACGGGCTTGACGGAGTACAGGTCGACGACCCGCGCCGCCGTGCCCTCCTCGGCCAGCAGGTCGGCGGCGGCCAGGCACTCGTGGAGGGTGACGCCCGCACCGACCAGGGTGACCCGGTCGCGCTCGCCGGAGCGGAGGACCTTGGCCCCGCCGACCGGGAAGGTCTCGTCGGGGCCGTACAGCACCGGGTACGCGCCGCGGGTGGCCCGCAGGTAGGAGATGCCGTCCAGGTCGGCCGCGGCGGCCGTGAGCGCGGCGGCGGAGGCGGCGTCGCTGGGGCAGAGCACGGTGGAGCCGTGCACGGCGCGCATCATCGCCAGGTCCTCCAGCCCCATCTGGGACGGCCCGTCCGCACCGATCTCCACGCCGCAGTGCGTGCCGCAGAGGGTCATGGTGACCCGGGAGACCGAGGCCATCCGGACGAAGTCGTGGGCGCGGGTGAGGAAGGCGGCGAAGGTGGCGGCGTACGGGTGGTGGCCGCGCACGGCCATGCCGACGGCGGTGGCGAGCATCTGCTGCTCGGCGATGTAGTGCTGGAAGAACCGCTCCGGGTGGGCCTTCGCGAAGTCCTCGGTGTGCGTGGAGTTGCCGACCTCGGCGTCCAGGACGACGATCTCCGGCCGGGCGCCGAGCGCGACGAGTGCCTTGCCGAACGCGGACCGGGTGGCGACCTCCTCGCCCACCTCGAAGCGCGGCAGGTCGACCGTGCCGGGGCGGGCCGTCCGCCGGCGCGGTGCGTCGGGCGGACGGGGCCCGCGCACGGTCAGCCCGCGCACCCCGCCGAGCTCGTCGACGGCCCGCTCGGCGAGGTCCTCGGGCAGCGGCTTGCCGTGCCACCCCTCGGCGTCCGCGACCTCGGAGACGCCCCGGCCCTTGACCGTCCGGGCGGCCACCACGGTGGGCGCCGCGCCGTCTGAGGCCTCGCCGAGGGCCCGGTCCACCGCCTCCAGGTCGTGGCCGTCGACCGTGATCGCGCGGCAGCCGAACGCCTCCGCCCGCCGCACGTACGCGTCGGTGTCCCAGCCGAACTCGGTCGGCCCGCACTGTCCCAGGCGGTTGACGTCCACGATCACGGTGAAGTTGGCCAGACGGTGGCGGCCGGCTGCGCCCAGCGCCTCCCAGACCGAGCCCTCCGCCATCTCGCTGTCCCCGCACAGCACCCACACCCGGGACGGCTGCCCGTCCAGCTCGCGGGCGGCCAGCGCGATGCCCACCCCGTACGCGACGCCCTGGCCGAGCGACCCGGTCGCCACGTCCACCCAGGGCAGCACCGGCGTGGGGTGCCCCTGCAGGCGGGCACCGATGCGGCGGTACGTGGTCAGCAGCTCGGTCTCGCCGACGACACCGGCGGCCCGGAACATGGCGTACAGCAGCGGCGAGGCGTGGCCCTTGGAGAAGACCAGGTGGTCGGCGGCCGGATTGCCCGGGTCCAGCCAGTCGTAGCGCAGGTGCCGCGCCATGAGGACGGCCATCAGATCGGCGGCCGACAGGCTGGACGTCGGGTGTCCCGACCCCGCCGCGGTGCTCGCCCGCACCGCATCGACCCGGAGTTGCTGGGCGAGTTCGAAGACCTGCCGCAGATCGGTGCCGGGATCGACCGGAGCGGTGAGTGTGCGTTCGGCGGTCATGGCGCTCTCCTTCCGTCTCCCCGCGCCTGCCCGGTCGGCGCCTCCGGAATCAGGCACGGCCGGAATCGGGCGCCACCGGAATCCGGCCCGGCGGACCCGCGTGCCGCGCCCCGGAACGGGCAGCCGCCGAAAGGAGCAGCCGGCAGCAAGGAGCCCCCGATGACCAGCCGGAACCACACCCCGCACGGCGACCGCAGGCCCGGAGAGCGGCACGACTTCCCGCACGCCCCGCACGGGCCCGGCCGCACGACACCGCAGTGGCGGCCCCAGGAGCCGGTGCGCCGCGGCACCGAGCCGGTGACGGCGCGCACCGACCTGGAACTGAGGCGCCTGCTCTCCCGGATCTTCCTGGGCATCTTCGTGTTCGGCGCGGTGGCGTTCTCCGTCATCGCCGGGCTGGAGGGCACCGGCCCCGCGCCCGACCGCTGGACGTTCGCCGTCTTCGCCGCGGTCTGCGTGGCCTTCGCCGGAATCGCCGCACTCGACCTGACGGTCATCCGTCGTCGGATGGCCGCAGGCCAGGGCCGGGCGCCGCGCCGGGACCGGTGACCGCGATCCGAGGGGGAGCTCCGGCCGGGGCCCGGCCTGTACGGCGAACCGGTGGATTCGGCGCAGGACCGAGTGTCCCGGCCGGTGCCGGGGAAGGCGTGGCGGGACCTGTTCGAGACCCTGTTTGGGAGTTCCCATGGCCGACGACTTCGTCATCGATGTGACGCGGATCCGGGACGAGGCCCGTCAGAAGATGGCCGACGGGCCCATCACCTCGACCTACGGCCTCGACGCCGACAAGGTGATCGCCGTCCTCAACGACGTCGTGGCGACCGAGGTGGTCTGCTGGCTGCGCTACACCCGGCACGCCATCTCCGCCACCGGCATCGACCGGGCACAGGTGGCGGCCGAGTTCACCGAGCACGCCGCCGCGGAGATGCAGCACGCCCTGCGCGCGGCCGCACGCATCTCCCAGCTCGGCGGCGAACCGGACTTCGACCCCGCCACCCTCGCCGGGCGCGCCCACACCGACTACACCACGCCGGAGCGCCGCGACCTCAAGGCCATGCTGGAGCACAACCTGCTGGCCGAACGGATCGTCATCTCCACCTACCAGGAGATCGCCCGCTGGCTCGGCGACCACGACCCCACCACCCGGCGCCTCATCGAGTCGATCCTCGAGGAGGAGGAAGAACACGCCGACGACCTGACGGACCTGCTGGCCGTCTAGGGTGTACCGCCGAAGGCAGTCGGGCCCCGCCCGGGCCCGACTGCCCCGGCGGAAGCGCCGCTTCACGGCCTCCGCACCGAAGTCACCCTGCCGCGCAGAGTAGTTGTATGCGTGGAGCGCCACGGGCCGGGCAGACGTACTCCGTGCCCGAGGACCCAGGAGGTGAGGGTGATGACCAGGATCCGGATCACCGTACGGTCCGGTCGAGGCCGCCCGCGGCCCCCGCTCGATCTGCGGACCCCTTCGGGCCGCCCGCTGCCGTACTGACGGAGCGTCTGCGTCCGATCGGCTCCGGCGCGCAGCGCTCTCGTGTTTCCTCGGCGGGCCCAGCCGTCGGCCTGCAGTCGCAACAGGCTGCATCCCCGGCAAGATGCTCGCCGCGACTGCAGACATTGCCGATGCCGTCCGCGACGCCGGCCGACACGCTGCTCGTCGCGGTCGGCCGCCCACCCGACAGCGATCGCCTCGATGCGGGCAAGGCCGGCTGAGCGGGTGTCCGCAACCCCTCGCGGCTTCGCGCCCGCAGGTGATGTCGGACACGGATCGAGTGGAAGGCTCAATGGTTGACCATGTGAACTATTGAGTCTACGGTCGAGTCGGCACACGAGGTTCGCATCCGCAGAAACCTTCGATCCGCTCGGAGCGCCGCTCCGTCCAGAGAGGCACGACCACTATGACGACGTCCGTCCGCCCGGTCCCCGGGGCCGCCCCGATCGACCACCGTGCGGCCGTCGGCGTGGAGACCGCCCGCTTCGCGGCAGCGGTCCGGGGCGCCGACTTCGCAACCCCGGTGCCGAGCTGCCCCGGCTGGACGCTGGCCGACCTGGTCAGGCATGCGGGCAGCGTGCAGCGCTGGTTCTCGATGTTGCTGCACGGGCGCATCCAGGAGCCGCCGCGAAGCCGCGACGTCGACCTGCAGCTTCCGGCCGGGGACGGCGGGTGGGCCGACTGGCTGGCCGGGAGCGCGGCGGTGGCGGCGGACGCGTTCCGGGCCGTCGGCCCGGACACCCCGATGTGGGCTTGGGGCGCCGACCAGCACGCCCGGTTCTGGGCGCGCCGGATGCTGTTCGAGACCCTGGTGCACCGGGTCGACGCGGAGCTCGCCCTCGGGGTGCGGCCGGAGATCGACCGCGCGCTCGCGGTCGACGGCGTGGACGAGTTCCTGGTGAACCTCCCCTTCGCCGGCTTCTTCGCCCCCAAGGTGGCCGGCCTCCGCGCGGACGGGCGCACGATCCGGTTCCGTACGACCGACGGGGACGCCGACTGGCTGGTCCGGCTGCGGCCGGACGGCTTCGGGCTCGACCCCGCCGATGACGGATCGGGCACCGCGGACGCGACCGTCCGGGGCGCCGCGGCCGACCTCCTGCTGCTCGTCTACGGCCGCCTGTCCCTCGGCGCCGACGCCGTTGCGTACGAGGGGGACGGGGAACTGCTGGCGCACTGGTTCGCCAACTCCGCGTTCTGAGTCCGCCGGGCCGGCGGTGCAGCCGCGGAGCCCGACCCGGTCGGTGACAGCGGCCCGGCCGCCGGGTGCGCGGACGGGGCGCAACCGGCGGCCGGGGGCCGGGAGCGAGGGCGGTCGCGGATCAGCCGCCGTGCTGCTGGAGGAGCGAGGAGGCTTCGGCCACGTCCTCGACGATCTGGGAGACGAAGGCGTCGAGATCGGGTACGGCGGTGTTGTTGACGCCGACGAAGAACGTCCGCACCTCACCGGAGGGCGTCACCAGGTAGCCCGCGACGGTCTCGGCACCCACCGCGAACTGCTCGTTCAGGGCGTCGAAGCCGGCGACCGTCCCGGTCTTGGCGAACACCTTGCCGACGCCCGCGCAGCCGGTGCAGAAGCCGTCCAGCGTGCCGTCCACGCCGAGGATCGGCAGGCTGTCGCGGAACTCCTCGAACTCCGGGGTGTGCAGCCAGTACCGCAGCAGCTGGTTGACCGCCACGGGGGTGGCCCGGTCGACCGGGTCGCCGCCGCGGCCGTCCGCGAGCTGCACCTGCGTACTGTCGACCCCCGCCGCCTCCAGGAACGCCCGGAGCACCGGGAACCCGGCGTCGCAGTCGGTGCTGCCCGCGGACACCGCCATCAGGCAGACGTCGAGGTTGGCGCCGAGGTTGTGGCTGACCTTGAGCACCAGCCGGGCGTACTGGCTGAACGGCGGCGACACGTAGGCGGCGACTTCGGAGCCGGGGGCGTACGCGGCCGGCAGGCCGTCCTCGTCGTTGGCGCCGACCGGGTCGGCGGTCACCGTCACGCCGGCCCGGGCGAGCGCCTCGATCAGTGCCGTCCGCCCGAAGGCGGCCGGGTCCACGACGGGGCTCACCCGCAGCGCGGGTGCCGCGTCGGCGGCGATCGTGCCGGACAGCGTGATCTGCGTTCCGTCGTCGGAAGCCGTCACTTCGATGTCCGTGGTGCCTCCGGCAGCCACCGTGGTGACCTGCGAGGTGACCTTGTAGGGCGCGACCTGGGGGCGCCACGAGAGTTCGGCCGGGTGGCCCGGGCTGGTGGGGGTGGTGAGCAGGTCGATCAGGTTGTCGTTGATGATCAGCGGGGTGGGGGTGGGATCGAGGGCCGGCGTTTCGAACAGCCGGGTGTCGACCACGACGTCGCCGTCCACCCGGCTGATGCCGGACTGCCGGATCTGCCGCGCGACGGCGTCGATCCCTGCGAGCGGGTCTTCGGGGGTGAGGGTCGCCCCGGGCAGGTCGTTGGCGTACGTGTGGTCGATGGAGGTGAAGTCCAGGGTGCCCTCGGGCGTGACCCGGCCGCCGAGCGCCAGGTCGCCCTGCGCCACCAGCACCAGATCGCCGTGCAGGCCGGCCCCGTCGCGGGTGCCGACGGTGTGGACGGGGGTGGTGAAGCGGTGGTCGCCGCCGAGTGCGTTCCAGGTGCCGGAGACGGTGAACAGCTTGGCCACCGAACCGGGGATGAAGAACTTGTCGGACTGGAGCTCGTGCAGCACCCGGCCCTCGGGGTCCTCCTCCAGGACGCCCCACTGGGCGTGCGCGTAGATCGGCTTGTCGAGGATCCGCCCGAGGATGTCCTGCGTGTCCCCTCCGGCTCCGCCGCCCGGCGGCCCTCCGCCGGCGATCGTCAGCGCGGCCAGGGCCAGTATGCCGCCCGCGAGCCCCGTTCGTCCTATTCGCCGTGTGTGGCGCTTGGTCGCCATTCAACCCACCGTTCTGGAGGTCCGGTTCGGCGCCGGGGGAACGCATCGACGCGGCCCGCGTCGAGCAGACGGCATCCGGCGCCGCGGTGCTCGGCCGTCGTCTGACCGACCGTCGCACGGCAGGTCGACGGTGGGGCACCGGTGCGTGCCATCCGGGTGCCCCGCTGTCGGCATCCGGGTGGCAGGCCCGGCGGCGAACACCGCGAGAACCGCATCACCGCCGTCGGCCGGCGGACCCGGGAGCAGTACCTCGCCGAGGCCGTCGCCCGCCGGCGGTCGCGCGGGCGCGTCGCGCGCCCGATCGTGCGGCGTCGGGGTTGCGGTTGCGGGGACGGGGCGTCATGGCGAGAGGGCCGCGCCCGCCTTCCCCGGGGAGGCGGCGCGGCGCCGTACCGTGGCGACTTGAGGGTGTCGGAGACCTTCGTGCGGACCGTGGGCACCTCGCAGCAGATCACCCACGACGTCATCGCCTGCATGGAGCCCACGCTGCACGCGGTCGCGGCGACCGGCGCGACGATCGCCTCCCGGCCGGAGCGGAGCACCGGGTCCGGGGCCTCGCGCCATTCCACGGTGTTGCGGGCGACGTAGGTCAGCTCACGCACCGGCGGCCTCCTTTGAACCCTGTGAAGCCCGATCGAACCCTCCTGGGACGGGTGCACCGGGGCAGTGGATTCCGTTCGCCTGCACACTCCTGCTCCTGGCATGGTTCCCACGCACCGAAGGCGGGTCCTGGCGGCACTTCCTCTGGCGACAAGGGCTCCATGTGCTCCCGCGCCGCGTCCGTCGACTCGCCTCGACGCCGACCCCATGTGCCGGTCGGTCTTAGAATCGGCATCATGGGAGAGCGCTCGGGCGCGCCCACCGCGCCGCCAATGGTTCTCGTCACCGACACGGACTCGCAGTTGATCGATCCGCGCCGGGCTTACCACGTCGGCCGGGACCCGACCAGCGAGATCGTCCTCAGGGACCCCCGGGTCTCCTGGCACCACGCCGTGCTGCGCGCCGCCGCCGGACACTGGCTCCTGGAGGACGTCGGCAGCACCAACGGCACCTTCGCCGACGGCCGCCGGATCCAGCACGAGGACATCGGCCCCGGCAGCCGGCTGCGGTTCGGCAACCCGGCCGACGGCCCGTCCGCCACCTTCGCCGACCTGCCCCCACCGGCCGACGGCGAACGGACCGTGCTGATCGCCCCGCAGGCCTCCGGCGTGTTCCGCCAGCCGAGCACCGTGCTGCGGCTGGTCGGCCGGCCGGTGCGGATCGGACGGGCCGGCGACAACGACCTCGTCCTCGACGACCTGGAGGTCTCCCGGCACCACGCCGAGCTGCGCATCCTGTCGGACGGCGGCCACGAGATCGTCGACCTGGCCAGCCACAACGGCACCTACGTCAACGGCCGCCCGGTGGTGCGGGCCCCGGTCGGCCCGGCCGACATCATCGGCATCGGCCACTCCGCACTCTGCCTCTCCGGCGACGAGTTGGTCGAGTACACCGACACCGGCGAGATCTCGCTCGACGTCCAGTGCCTGGTGGTCAGGGTCGGCCCGGACCGGCGGGTGCTGCTGAACGACGTCGGCTTCCCGCTCGCCGAGAAGGCGCTGCTCGCGGTGGCCGGCCCCAGCGGCGCCGGCAAGTCCACCCTGCTCAACGCGCTCACCGGGCTGCGCCCCGCCGACGAGGGCACCGTCCTCTACGACGGACGCGACCTCTACCGCGACTACGCCGAACTGCGCCGCCGGATCGGCCTGGTGCCGCAGGACGACATCCTGCACACCCAGCTGACCGTGCGCCGCGCGCTCTCCTACGCGGCCGAATTACGCTTCCCCGGCGACACCTCCAAGCACGAGCGGGAGGCCCGGGTCACCGAGGTGATCCACGAGCTCGGCCTGGACAGTCGCGCCGACCTGGTGATCTCCAGCCTCTCCGGCGGCCAGCGCAAACGCGTCAGCGTCGCCCTGGAGCTGCTCACCAAGCCCTCGCTGCTCTTCCTCGACGAGCCGACCTCCGGGCTGGACCCGGGCATGGAGCGCTCGGTGATGCACATGCTGCGCGGCCTCGCCGACGACGGACGCACGGTGGTCGTGGTCACCCACAGCGTGCTCAGCCTGAACGTCTGCGACCGGCTGCTGGTGCTGGCCCCCGGCGGCCGGACCGCCTACTACGGCCCGCCCGAGGAGGCGCTGTCGTTCTTCGGCTACACCGAGTGGCCCGAGGCCTTCGAGGCCTTCGAGAGCGAGGACCACGCCGCCTGGCAGCGCCGGTTCCGGGAGTCCCCGCAGTACCAGGAGTACGTGGCCACCGCGGCGACGCCGGCCGTCCGGCCCGGGTATCCGGCCGCGTCGGCCGACGGGCACCCCGCGGGGAGCCCGATCCGCCCGGAGCAGCCGCAGAGCTGGTTCTCCCAACTGTCCACGCTGGTCCGCCGGTACACCTCGGTGCTGGCCGCCGACCGGCTCTTCCTCACCGTGATGATCGCCCTGCCGTTCGTCATCGGCGTGATGTGCCGGGCGATGGCCGGTGCATCGATCTCCTCGGAGAACGCGATCAACGTCGTGCTCACGCTCTGCATCGGCGGCGTGCTCACCGGCTCCGCCAACGCGGTCCGCGAGGTGGTCAAGGAACGGCCGATCTACCAGCGCGAACGCGTGGTCGGCCTGTCCAGATCCGCCTACCTGGTCTCCAAGGTGGTGGTGCTCGGCACGGTCACGGTGGCGCAGGCGGCCGTGCTGACCACCGTCGGCCTGGCGGGCGTCGACCTCGCCCCGACCCTGCCGAACGGACAGCAGGTGGAGAGCGGGGTGGTGCTGCCGCCGCTGATCGAGCTGATCATCGCCGTCGCGCTGCTCTCGTTCGCCTCCATGATGCTCGGCCTGCTGGTCTCCGCGCTGGTCCGCAAGGAGGAGGCCACCATGCCGATGCTGGTGCTCCTCTCGGTGGTGCAGATCGTGTTCAGCGGCGCCATGCTGAAGGTGTACGGGGTGCCCGGCCTGGAGCAGTTCGCCTGGCTGGTGCCGTCCCGCTGGGGTCTGGCCGCGATGGCCCAGACCATCGATCTGCACGCGGTCTTCCCGACCGGGATCACCGCCGACCCGCTGTTCCGGCCGGACCGCTCCCGATGGCTGCGCTGCATGGTGATGCTGATCGCCCTCTCGACCGCGCTCGGCCTCGCCGTCCTGGCCCTGCTGCGCCGACAGGAACCGGCGATCATGCGGAAGTAGCGGCACCTCCGGCACCCCCGCGGCCCGGGAGCCCCCGTCCGAAGGGTGCCCTCGGGCCGCGGGCGTGCCGTACGGGATACGGATGAGGCGTGCGCGGCGCGGCCGCCCGGCCCCGGCGACGGGTTGCCCGCACCGGAGTTCGGGCCCCGAGCCGTGGTGAGGACGGGTGCCGGCTGCTCAGGGGGCCGTTGCGAGGGTGCCGTCGAGCCAGTCGAGGACGCGGGCCAGGGAGCGGCGCATGGCGCCGGGGTGGCAGTGGGCGCCGGCTCCTTCGTCGGCGGTGAACACCATGAGGGTCCTGGGGCAGGTCAGGTGGTCGTAGAGCTGCTGGGGCTGTCCCTTGAAGAATTCGTCGTCGGCGGCGTCGCACACGAGGGTGGGGCACCGGATCTGTTCGGCGATGCCGTCGGCGAGGGTGTAGTCGAGGTAGGAGGCGCTGAAGGCCCGGGGGGTGTCG
Source organism: Kitasatospora sp. NPDC051914 (assembly GCF_040680995.1). Classification (NCBI taxonomy): domain Bacteria; kingdom Bacillati; phylum Actinomycetota; class Actinomycetes; order Kitasatosporales; family Streptomycetaceae; genus Kitasatospora; species Kitasatospora sp. NPDC051914. The sequence continues at coordinate 151,768 of NZ_JBFAXX010000003.1, read as the reverse complement.
ACGCCCATGACGTACATGCCGTGGTTGATCGCCCACCGTGCGGTGGCGTCCTGGGCGATGATCTGCCGGAAACGGGCGTCGAGTCGGGGGTCGGAGTCCGCGCGCAGGCGCCGTTCGGCTTCCTCACGGTCGCCGGGGATGTGGCGGACGGACAACGCGCCGAGGTCGTAGACGCCGTCGACGGCGATCAGTGCGGCCAGCCGGTGTTCGAATGCTGCCGCCCTGGGGGCGAGCAGACCGCCCATGCTGGAACCCAGGAGTGCGATGCGGCTGTTGTCGACCTCGGGCAGGCTTTCGGCGAAGTCGACGACGGGGGTGACGACGTTCTCCCAGTCGGGGCGGAAGACCAGGCCCTCGCGGTGCCGCGGTCCGGGCTGCCCCGGTCCGTCGAAGGTCAGCACGGTGTAGCCGCGTTCCAGGGCGGCCAGGGCACCGCTGAAGTGGAGTTCCTCGGAGGTGCCGTCGAAGCCGCTGTGCATGATCAGGGTCGGCCGCGGTGTTCCGGTGGTGTCGGCCCGGTAGAGGTAGCCGGGCAGGGTGGTGCCCTCGTAGGGGATGGCGACCGGTTCGATGCGTGGGGTGTACAGGGCCGCCGCGGTCCGGAAGCAGGCCACGCTCTGGTCGTAGGCGTGGTCGTGGCGGGGGTCGCACGGGTGGCCGTGGAGGAAGAACTCGGCCGAGCGGTAGTAGTTGGACGCCCGCAGGAATCCGTCCCGGGCGCTGATGGTGCGGCCGGCGTCCAGGGCCTGCCGGGCCTGCCCGGCCACCCGGTCGGCGGTGGCGAGCCACTCGTCGTGCCAGCTGTCGTGGCCGCCTTCCTCGATGCGCTCGCAGGTGGAGACCACCTCGCCGAAGTCGGCCCCGCCGTAGGCGATGTGGCTCATCGAACGCAGGGTCTCGTACCAGAACTGGGGGTTGTCGGGGAACAGCAACGGCTTCACGGCGGCCTCCTGGGGGTGTGGCAACTGGTCGGACGGTGTGGGGTTCAGCGGGCGCTGCCGAGGTTCCGGTCGCTGTCGGCGCCCTCGAGCATGAGGGTGGTCTCCTCGATGCGGCGGAAGCGGCCGTCGGGGGCGAACTCGGCGAAGACGTAGACCTCCATGCGGACCGTGGAGCCGTCGGTCTTGACGACCTCCATCGTGTGGCGGTCGGCGTACAGGTCGCCGGACGAGAGTTCGTCGTGCACCTCGACCGAGCCGTCGGCGACGACCGTGCGCAGGTGGGCGATGTGGGCGAGGAACTCGGTGCGGTCCGCCCAGTCGCCGTCGGTGCGCTGGCGGTAGTCGGGGGCGAAGTGCCGGTCGGCGGCCTCGTCCAGGCCGAGGCCCGGGGTGAGGAGCAGGTCGGTGAGGGCGGCACGGATGTCGGTGCGGGTCATGGGGGATTCCTTCGGTTGCGTGCGGGAGCGTTCCGCCGTGGATCGAGCGGAGATGCGTGCCTGAAGCACGCTTATGACTGTAGCAGGAGAAGCGTGCGCCGCGCACGCTAATCTGGAGGGGTGAACAACTCGACAGGACACGACATCGCCGAAGCACTCGGACTGCTCCTGCGGCGGAGCACCCGCGCCCGCCTCTACACCCGACTGACCGAGGGGCTGGGGGAGGCGGTCGACGAGCTCACCTACCCCGTCCTCAGCGGCCTGGCCCGCACCGGCCCCGCCAGCGCGGCCGACCTCGGCCGCGAGATCGGACTCGACCGCACCACCGTCACCCGCCGCGCCGACCGCCTGGAGCAGGCCGGCCTGCTCCGGCGCCAGCCGGACCCGGCCGACGGCCGCGCCACCCTGCTCGCCCTCACCGATGGCGGCCACACCGTCATCTCGGCCACCCGGCAGCGGCTGGCCGCCGGCATCGAGGACTCACTCGCCACCTGGCCGCAGGCCGACGCCCAGGCCTTCGCCCGACTCCTGCGCCGCTTCGTCGACGAGGGGCCCTTCACCGCCGACCAAGGCTGACTGCCACCCGCCCGCCGGCGTCCCGGCTCCGGCCGTGACTGGGTTGTTCGGGTGACGGGCCCGCACCGCGGCGTTGCGCGAGTGTCGCGCCGAGGAGCAGCTGGGAGGATCGGGCGCAAGTGGCGGGGGCTTCGTTGCCGGGCGACTGCGGCGGACGACGCGACTGTGGCGAACAACAAGGAGCACCTGTGTCCCACCACCTCAGCGGTCCGGACCTGCGCTCCCCGAAGGGTGACGCGCGATTGGACCTGACCGACCTGTTCGTGTTCCCCGCGGCCGAGGCCGGCCGGACGGTCCTGATCATGAACGTGAACCCGTTCGCCCCGACCCGGGGCGAGGCGTTCCACCCGGACGCGGTCTACCGGATCAACATCGACACCGACGGCGACGACCTGGCCGACATCGCCTACAGCTTCGTCTTCTCCCCGCCCCGCGACGGGGCGCAGAGCGTCACCGTCCACCGGGCCGAGGGGCCCGAGGCCCAGCAGCACGACGCCGCCGGACCGGCCGTCATGTCCGACATCGCCGTCGCCTTCGACCGCGCACCCGGCGCCGACGGCGCGCAGAGCGGCGGCCGCCGCTTCTTCGCCGGGCTGCGCAGCGACCCGTTCTTCGCCGACCTCGACGGCATCGTCGACGACTTCCAGTGGACCGGCAACGACTTCGCCATCGACAAGAACGTCTTCGGCATCGTGCTGGAAGTCGACGACGACGAACTGGGCGAGCGCCCGATCGGCGTCCGGGCGCGCGTGAGCCTGCGCCAGAACGGCGAACCGGTGTCGGTGGACCGCGGCGCGCATCCGTCCCTGACCGCGTACTTCAACGCGGAAGAGGTCAAGGACGCCTACAACGCCGGTGAGCCGGCCGACGACTGGGACACCTACCGCGAGGCCTGGACGGCGGTCCTGTCCCACACCGGCGCTACGGTCCGCAGGAGGCGGAAACCGCCTCGCACACCGACCTGCTCACCGTCTTCCCCCTACCTCGGTGAGCCGCACCCCGTACCGGCCCCCTGACGGCCGGCCCGCGCGGTTCACACCGGAGCCACCGTCAGAAAGAGGGACGAATGCCCGAAGTCACCACGCCGTACTCGACCGGCATCCCGTGCTGGGTCGATCTGATGGCCAAGGACCAGCAGGCCGCGCTGGACTTCTACCGCGACCTGCTCGGCTGGCAGGGCCGACCGGGCCCCGCCGAGTTCGGCGGATACGCGGTGTGCGAGCTCAACGGCAAGGCCGTCGCCGGCATCGCCCCCGCCATGGCTCCCGGAGGCATGCCGGAGCCCCCGACCGCCTGGACCACCTACCTGGCCAGCACCGACGCCCGGGCCACCCAGGACGCGATCGTCGCCGCGGGCGGCACCGTGGTCGTGCCGGTGGTGGACGTCGGCAACCTGGGCCGCATGCTGGTGGCCTCGGACCCGCAGGGCGCGGTGTTCGGCGTCTGGCAGCCCGGCGAGTTCTTCGGTGCCCAGACGGTCGGAGAGGCCGGCGCGTTGGTCTGGAACGAGCTGCACACCAGCGACGTGCAGGCCGCCACCGCCTTCTACGGCAACGCGTTCGGCACCGCCGTCGAACCGTTGGAAGGCGCCGACTCCTACTGGCAGTTGCGTGTCGGAGGGAGGGCGGTCGGAGGCGTCACCCCGCTGGCAGGCGATGCGCCCGGTGCCTCCGCACACTGGCTGACCTACTTCGCGGTCGACGACGTGGACTCCACCGTGGACGCTCTGGTCAAGTCGAACGGCACGGTACTCAAGTCCCCGTTCGACATGAGGGCCGGACGGATGGCGGTGGTCGCCGACCCGCAGGGCGCTCAGTTCGCCGTGATCACACCCAACCCGATGTGAGGCCGGTCCGTTCGTCCTGCTCACCCTTGCGCGGGCGGCCACGACTCCGGAGAGCGGGCGCCCGATCACCACGCCTACGTGCCGAACGCCTGCGGTGGCCGGGCGTGCCGGGCCGCCTCCTCCGCGGACGCGCAGACCGGGAACAGTTCGGCCGCCTCGGTCAGCTCCAGCACCCGGCGCACCGCGCCGCTCGGTGCCAGCAGCACCACCGGCACCCCTCGGTCGGCCGCTGCCGAACGGACCTGCAGCAGGGCGTTCAACCCGCTGGAGGTGAACAGCTCCACCCCGCTCAGGTCCACGGCCAGCACCTGCGGCAGAAGGCCCAGCGCCTCGTTCAGCACCGTGCGCACCCCGGGCTCGTTGGCCATGTGGAGGTCACCGGCGAACGTGCACACCACTGCTGCTCCCACCCGCGCGGTGCTGCTCTTCAGCCGACCCGTCACGGTTCAACGCCCCCTTGAGCCGGAGTCCGCCCGGGCCCGGCGGTGTTCCCGCTCCCCGCCCGAACCGTGTGGGCCCGGCTGCGGGACGTCCGCGGTGGTGATCCGCGGCAGGGGTGCGGCGTCGCGGCGGGCGGGGGAGGGCGAGAGGTGCCGGGTACTCATGGGTGCGCCACCTCCGGGTGGAGCAGCTGTCGTGTCTTCCGGGCTCGTACGCGGGAGCGGCCCGGCTCGGGGCCGTTCGCTGCGGGCGGCCCGGCGACGTGCGGCCGGGATCGCCGGGTACCGGCCCTCATCCCCACCACGCGGCGATGCCGTCCTTGCCCCTGCGCTCCCTCGCTTCGGCGGCGCGGTCGAGTTCGAGCAGGATGTTCAGGACAGCGGCGGCCGCAGCGGCCGCCGGTACGGCCGCGCCGAGGGCGTCGAACGCGCCCTTCCGGTCGCCGTTGCTCCAGAGGCCCACTGCGGTGCAGGCCAGGTCCTTGAACTCGGCGAGCTTGGTGGCGGCCGCGGTCGGCAGGGCGTCGTCGCCCGTGATCGTGCGGTCGTCGGTCATCGGTGCCCTCCCCTGCACGTCGGGGGATCCGTTCGGCGGACTGGTTCAGGAATGGTCGTCGCGCTCGTGCCGGCCACCGGGACGGGTGCCGTGGTTGCCCTCGGCGCCGGGGGCGGCGAGAGGTCGGCGAACAGCTCCAGGAAGCCGGCGATCTCGTGGCGGGCCTCGGCGGGATGGCGGAAGTGCGTGTGGCCTGTGACGTGGTAGTGGTTGCGGCGGCCGTGCCGGGTGCGGGTCAGGTAGCCGGCGCTCTCCAGGTCTGTGATGATCGACTGCACGGCCCGCTCCGTCACTCCGCACGAGGCTGCGAGATCCCGCACGCGCACCTGCGGGTCACGCGAGACCATCAGCAGCACCCGGGCGTGCTGGGTCAGGAACGTCCAGCTCGTGCGGGGCTCGTGCTCCTCCGCCACACCACAAGTATGAACCGGAATTCCGGTTTTGCCGGACCTGAATCCGTAGTCGGACGACTCCGTCGGGCAGCCGGCATCCGCACCGCCGTGGGGCCCTATGCGGACCGGACGCGGGCGATCAGGAGGGCCACGTCGTCGTGGTCGGAAGGGCGGCGGAGTTCGTGCAGGAGCCGGTCGCAGGTCTCCTCCACCGAGCCGTCGGGCGAGGCGAGAAGGCTCAGCAGGAGGTCGAGGCGTTCGTCGATGGGCCGGTCGCGGGTCTCGACCAGCCCGTCCGTGTAGAGAACGAGCCGGTCGCCGGGTCCCAGGTCGAAGGCGGCGGACTCGAACCGCTGGCCGCCGACTCCCAGCGGTGTGCCGGTGGGCAGGTCGAGCAGCTCCGGCGGCCCCTCGACGGGCACCAGGACGGGCGGCAGGTGGCCGGCGGTGGCCACGCAGCACCGGCGGGCCCGGGTGTCGTACAGCGCGCAGATGCAGGTGGCGATGTACGGGTCCAGGCCCTGGGTGATCCGGTCGAGGTGGCCGAGGATCCGGGCGGGGTCGAGGCCGAGGCCGACGAGGGTGGACATGGCGGTCCGCAGGCGGCCCATGGCGGTGGCGGCCGCGATGCCGCTGCCCATCACGTCGCCCACCACGAGCGCCGTCCTCTCGCCGTCGAGCGGGATCACGTCGTACCAGTCGCCGCCGACCTCGCTGAACGCCTGGGCGGGCCGGTACCGGGCGGCGAGCTCCAAGTGGGGGTGGTGGGGCTGGAGCCGGGGGAGCAGGCTGCGCTGCATGGTCTCGGCGGCGCCGCGGATGCGCTGGTGCAGGCGGGCGTTGTCGATGCACACCGCGGCGCGGGAGGCCAGTTCGCAGGCGAGGGCGAGATCGTCCTCGTCGAACGGCTGCGGGTTGCGGGCCCGCGCAAGGCCGACCACGCCCAGGATCCGGTCGCGGGCGATCAGCGGGACGGCCATGTCGGTGTGGACGCCGGCCTCCGCGAGCAGCCGCGCCGCGCCGGGATCGGTGGCGATGCGTTCCAGATCGGGGCCGCGCACGTGGGTGATCAGCAGCGGGCGGCGGGTGCGGATGCAGTGGGCCGCCGGGTGGTCGGCGTGGTAGGCGGTGATGTGTCCGGGCGGCACCACCGCCCGGGAGGCTTCGGTGGAGTAGGCGGCCTTGACCGCCAGGGCGCGGAACAGCATCGGGTCGTCGCGGCCCTCCGCGGAGCCGTCGTGCAGTACGGAGTCGAGGACGTCCACGGCCACCACGTCGGCCAGGGCCGGCACGACGACGTCCGCCAGTTCGCGGGCGGTCTGCTCGACCTCCAGCGTGGTGCCGATGCGGGCGGAGCCGTCGGCGACCAGGGCCAGGCGCTGCCGGGCCCGTTCGGCCTCCATGGTCGCCCGGTGCCGTTCGGTGACGTCCACCACCGAGTTCGCGACGCCCAGGACCTGACCGTTGGAGTCCTCCAGCCGGAAGAAGGACACGGACCAGGCGTGATCGTGGTCCGGGTCGGCGCGTGTGCGGCCGACGGTGTACCGGTCGATCACCGGCGTGCCCGACTCCAGCACCTTCCGCATCCGGGCCTCCGCGGTGCCGAACTGACCCGGCGGCATGACATCGCGGAAGCGGCGGCCCAGGTGGCCCTCCTCGGGGACGCCGTGGATCCGCGCCAGCGCCGGATTGACGGTCACGTACCGCAGGTCGGTGTCCAGGACGGCCAGCCCGATGGGCGACTGCGAGACCAGCCGCGTCGAGAGCGCCAGGTCGCGTTCCACCTCGCGCAACCTCAGCCGGTCGGTGGCGAGCCCGAGGGCGTAGAAGTCGCCGACACTGTCCATCAGCCTCATGTTGCGGAACTCGACCAGCCTGGTGCTGCCGTCCTTGTGGCGGACCGGGAAGGCGCCCGCCCATCCCCGGCCGGTCTGCAGGACCTCGGCGAACAGGCTCATCGCCAGGTCCCGGTGCTGCGGATGGAGGAGCAGCGACGCCGCGTACCGGCCGACCGCCTCGTCCGCGGAGTAGCCGAACAGCTCCTCGGCCTTCGGGCTCCACATGTCGACCCGCCCGTGGCTCTCCAGCAGCACCGCCGCAACGCCCAGGAGGTCCATCAGCCCGCTGGGGCCCGACGGCATGCTTGCCGCGGGCCCGCCTGCAGACTCCGCCTCGCCCATCGCGGACCCTCCTTCCGCGTGCCCGCCCGGTCGGCGGCCGCGCGCTTCGGCCCGGTGCTCCGGAGCCCGCGCCTTCCATGGTCCCCGATCGGCGTCGACGCCACGCGCCGGAGGCCCGCCGGCTGCGCCGGACCGTGTCTCCACCGCCACTCCGGGAATCGACAGCGGTGATCCGGCCGGATCGGCCGGATCGGCCGGGTCGAAACGGGGTGGGAACGTGTGGGCGGGGTAGGGACGGTGTACCGGTGTTCGTCACCCTGGCGCTCACCGGATGCCCGTCGGCTGTCGCCGCACTGTCTCCCGAACCCGCGAGGAAATGATGCCCCGGCCCACCGTGACGGTGGAGCCATCGGTGGGCTCGGAGAGCGTGCCATGACCTCCTACAGCCATTCTGTGCAGTCCGTCGGGCCGGCCCCGGATCTGAAGATCGGCACCACTGTCGTGGGCGACGCACTGGCGTGCTCGTTCGCCGGGAACCTGCATCTCGAGAACGAAGAGCAGATGGGGCAGGCCCTCGGCGAGGCCCTCGGCCGACGCCCGACCGTGCTCGCCGTGGACCTGTCCGCCGTCCGGATCTTCACCTCGAGCGGCTTGAACGCGCTGCTCGTCGCCCGTCGTGCCGCGCACGCCGATGGCGTGGCACTCGTCCTGGTGGCCCCGAGCAGGAGCGTGCGGCGCGTCCTGGAGATCACCGAGGCCCACTTGGTCTTCCCGATCCGTCCGACCCTCGAGGAGGCGGTGGACCACCGGGACACACCGGCGCCGTAAGGGGTGTAGGGCGCGTCCGGCCGGGGAGACGCGAGGGTCAGCGAAGCCTTTCCCGGCCCGTCCGGAACCGTCATGTGCCCACTGACCACCACCCCGGCCCACCGCCACCGCCGCCTGGCTTTTCCGCCGGGCGACCGGAAGGGGTGCGTCCGCCGGGGCATCGACTTCACCCGGCTCGCCCTGGCGGACTGGCGGCCCGACGCGGACGCGGTGGTCGTGGACGATGTGCTGCTGGTGGCGGCCGAGCTGCTCGCCAACGCCGTCGACCACGCCGGCGGCCCCGTGGTCATGGACCTCCGCCTCGCCCCACGGGCCCGCCGGATGCGGATCGAGGTCGCCGACGCGAGTCCCGCCCGACCGCGGATCCGCCCCGCCCGGCCGGAGGAGCCGCACCACCGCGGTCTGCGCATCGTCGACCACATCGCCGCGGCCTGGGGCAGCCGCCCCGACGGCACCGGCAAGACGGTCTGGGCCGCACTCCGCCTACCCTGACGCAGCACCGCCGGGCTAGGGGCCGTCGTCGTCCTCGTCGGGCCAGGTGCGGGTGTCGCGGGGTGCGACGTAGGGCTCCTCGGTGCGGGGTCGGCCGGTGCGAATGGACTGTTCGCGGGCGAGTTCGGCGTCGAGTTCGAGGCCGAGGAGGATCGCGAGGTTGGTCAGCCACAGCCACACGAGGAAGACGACGACGCCGGCGAGCGTGCCGTACGTCTTGTTGTAGGAGCCGAAGTTGGCCACGTAGGCGGCGAAGCCGGCGGACAGGGCGAGCCAGAGGAGTACGGCGAGCAGGCTGCCGGGCGAGGTCCAGCGCAGGCCGCGGCCGCGGACGTTCGGGGCCGCCCAGTACAGCAGGGCGATCATGAGCGCCACGAGGATCACGAGGACCGGCCATTTCGCGATCGCCCAGGCGGTGAGCGCGGTGTCGCCGAGGCCGAGCAGGTCTCCGGCGCGTTCGGCGAGTCGGCCGGTGAAGACGACGATGACCGCGCAGGCGACGAGCAGGACCATGGTCAGGAGGGTCAGGCCGATCCGCAGCGGGGTCGTCTTCCACATCGGGCGGCCCTCGCGGATGTCGTAGACGGCGTTGGCCGCGCGGATGAACGCGCCGATGTACCCGGACGCCGACCAGAGGGCACCGGCGAGTCCCAGAACGGCGAGGAAGCCGCCCGCGGCGCGTCCGGCCTGCAGTTGGGTGATCGCGTCGTGCAGGATGTCGCGGACGGACCCCGGCGCGAGTGCCTGCAGGTTGTCCAGGACGGTGTCCGTCGCGGAGGTGCCGGCGAGTGCGAGCACGGCCACCAGCACCAGCAGGGCAGGGAAGATCGCCAGGATGCCGTAGTACGTGAGGGCGGCGGCCCGGTCGGGGAGTTCGTCGGCGAGGAACTCGCGGCCGGTGCGTTTGAGTACCTGCCACCAGCCCCGGGCCGGAACCTCCAGCGGGCTGCTCGGCCCGCGCCCGGGGGTCGGGGCGGGCTCCGCGGCCGGTCGGCCACGCTTGCCGTGTTCGTCTGCCATGTGTCCGCGTGTTCCCTCCGAACCGGTCCCAAACCAGCCCCGACGCCGACCCGGACCCGCTGTTCGATGCCTGAACGTCGCCCGACACGACAAGACCCGCGAGTCCCCGGGCCGCCGTCCCCGCTGCCGGGTGACCGGAACCGGCGTCGGACCGGTCCGCCGCCGGGTCCGCCGGCGATGCGGGGGAGCGGAGTGTCGAGGGCACCGCGATCGGACCGGTCGCCGCGGACAGCCCTGCAGCCGCACCGGCGGCCCGGTCGCGGACGCGGGTGCGAGGCCGTGCGGGTGGGATCCGGGCCCGGCGGCTGCGGTGGCCGGCCGCGGCTGCCCTGGTCGCGGCCGGCGCCCTCCACCTGCCGCTCGTGATCCCGCACTGGGACGGGAATCCGGCCGCCACCACCGTGTTCGTCGCCGTGGCGGCCCTGTGCCTGTTCCTTGCGGTCCTCCTCGTCGTCCGTGACGTCCTGTGGGTGTGGGCCGCCGCCGCACCGGTGGGCTTGTCCGCCATCACCGGCCACCTGCTCGCCGGTCGACTCTTTCAGCCGGCGGACCTCCCGTCCTCGGCCCGGTCGGCCGGGTGCAGTTCGTAGAGGGCGAAGGCATGCCGGATGACCGGCTGCGCCACGTTGCGCACATGCACGCCACCGGCGGTCATGCCGCGTTCGGTGCCGGCGTGGGCGTGGCCGTGGACGGCCAGGTCGGCGCCGCCCTCGTCGATCGCCTCGGCCAGCAGGTAGCTGCCCAGGAACGGGTAGATCTCCAGCGGCTCGCCTGCCAGCGTGTCCGGTACGGGGGAGAAGTGCGTCAATGCGATCCTGAGGTCGCAGGCGGCGAGTTCGTCCAGCGCGGTGCGCAGCCCGTCGGCGAGCGACCGTGAGTAGCGGACGAAGGCCTTCATCTCGTCCTCGCCGAACTCCGAGCCGCAGCGCCCCGCGAACCCGCCGCCGAAGCCCTTGGTGCCGGCGACGCCGACCTGCCGTCCGTCGACGGCCAGGGTCACCGCGCTGCCCTCCAGCACGGTGACGCCGCCCTCCTCCTGCAGTACCGCCACCACGTCGTCCGGGCAGCCGTGGTGGTGGTCGTGGTTGCCGAGGACGGCGACCACGGGCACCGGCAGGCCGGCGACCTCCGCGGCGACGGTGCGGGCCTCGTCGACCGTGCCGTGCCGGGTGAGGTCGCCGGCCAGCAGCAGGAGGTCGGCCGTCCCGCCCAGGCTCTCGAAGGCGGGGCGGTAGCGGCCCGCCGTGTCGGGTGCGAGGTGGATGTCGCCCACGGCGGCGACCCGGACGGTGCGGCCGGTCATTGCACGGTCTCCGGATGGTCGGGCAGGCTGGTGTCCGCCAGGGCGATGTCGGTGTGGACGTGGAATCCGGCGAACTCCTCCGCCACGGCGTCCAGGAGGTAGCTGCGGCAGGCCGCGGTGGCCGCAACGGCCCGCACCAGCACGGCATCGCCGCGGAACTCGATCCGCAGGGCGAGTTCGGCGAACGGCCCCGCCGCGAGCCGCTCCTGCAGCCGCGCCGCCCGGTACTCGGCATGGCCCGTACTCTCGGGGCCCGACGTGCGGTCGACGGGTTTCACGGTGCCGCCTCCCGGGACGGTTCGATCACGTCGAGGCGTTCCAGCAGGTAGAGGAAGGCCTCGGCCATCGGCAGTCCGCGGCAGCGCGACCGGAGCTCGGCCCAGTCGATCTGCTCGCGCAGCGTCCTCGCGATCGGCAGCACCCTGCCGAAGTCGCAGTGGTGCTCGGAGAACGCGGTGAGCTGGCTGGCCATCAGGTCGGTCGGTGCCAGGACGGGCATCCACACCGAGTCCACCGGCCGCGATACCGCGCGCTCCAGCAGGCCCTCGGTGACCGGACGGTCGGAGAGCGAGAAGATCAGATCGATCTGCTGCCCCTGGAACTCGGTCTTGACCAGCCAGTCGTCCGGCGGGGACCAGACGTGCAGCCCGGCCGTGTTGAGGACCTCGGTCAGGGCGTCGACCTCGTCCCGCAGCACGCAGAAGTCGGTGTCGTGCAGTGTCCTCCGCGGCACTCCGTGCGCATAGGCGGCCACGCTTCCGGCGAGCGCGAACCGGTGGCCGCTGGCCTTGAGCAGGCGCGCTACCTGCTTGGTGGCCTCCAGGATGCCCTGGGACGGGTCCTGGGCGCCGTTGCCGCCCGGTGCGGCCGAGGGGGCCGTCGCCGGCTCGGTACGGGGGACACCGGAGTCGGACACGCTGGGACCTCCTGTGGACGCCGGTCGGTCGGGGACGCCGGTCCGACCGCCCCGGGCGGCAGGCCCTCCGTCCGGGACACCTTGTCGGGCTCCGCCGCGGGGACGGGCTGCCCGGCTTCTAGCCAGCGGTGCCCGGCCGAAACCGGAACCGGCAGGTGGACGGGTGGGGCGGCTCGGAGGCCGGCGGTTTGCCGCGCCCGCGTCCGGGCAGGCGACCAGCCCGGTACTCCGTGATCCGAGGAGGAGCCATGGACGACATCCCGCAGGGCGGCGCCGGGGGAGTGCCCGGGCAGCACGACGACGAACAGGACGACCGGCGGACCCCGACGGTGAAGACGGTGCGCGCGGGCACCCCGGTGGCCGAGCAGGACGCCGACACCGAGCACCCGCCGTCCGACACCGAAAAGGAAGAAAAGGGCAGCCGGGAGACCGACTGAGCCCCACCCGCGTGTGAACGACCGAGGGCAGGACCATGGACCATCAGGAATTCCTGCTGCTGGTGCGCGACACCGCCGGCTACGAGGACGGTGACGCGGACGAGGCCGTCGCCGCCGTCCTGGGCCTGCTCGGCGAACTGCTCGGGACCGGCCCTGCCGCGGCCCTGGCGGACCAACTCCCGGAAGAACTCGGAGACCTGGTCGTCTCGAAGCCGGAGCGGGAGCCGTCCGGATGGACGGCGGAGGCATTCCTCGGCCGGGTCGCCGAGGCACGGGACAGCACGGTCGACGAAGCGGCCGCGGACGCGTCCGCCGTCCTGCGGGCGGTGGCCGAGACCGTGGACGACAGCGAACTCGACGCCCTGGTGAACGAGTTGCCCCCAGGCTTCGCCGATCTCTTCGGCCACCCGGAACTCTTCTGAGAGCGCGCAGCACCAACCAGAGGAGGGCGCCGTCATGCCCACCGAACCGCATCCCCACCGCCCCCGGGCCCGACGACCCGAGGGCCCCGCCGCCGAGAAGGCCCGCCGGGAGCGGGCCGCGCTCGCCGAACTCGGCGCACTCCTCGACGAACTCACCGCCCTCGGACCGGGCGAAGCGAGATTCCGGCGGCGTCCCCCGGTCGTCGTGCGCCGCCCCGGGGCCGAGGCCCCCGACGGTCTCCCCGACCTCGGGGCGACCGCTTGAGCGGGACCGCATCCCGTCCGGGCCCTGCACGCAGCGCGCACTTCGTTCCGGGGGCTGACTTCGCCCGTTGTACGGTCCACACTGGTGCTGTGACCAGGCCACTCGTCCCTCCCCTGCGCCCGGCGTCCCCGGCAGCGCCTTCGCTGCGGGGGCAGTCGGCCGGGCGGAACGCCCCGCGGCCGCGGCGCCGGGGACACCTGACCGCGGAGGGCGGCGAGGACAGCGCGACCGCACCCCTGCTGCGTCGCGCGCTGCTCAGCGAACTCGGCCACTGCCCGCCCGGCGGGGCGGTCACCGTCGACCTGGCTGCCCTGGCGCGGTGCTCCGACTCGGGCATCTCGGTGCTGCGCGAGGCGCTTTCCGCCGCAGCGGCACGCGGCATCGAGCTGCGCTTCGTCGGAGCGCCCTCCGCCGTCCGCCACGCACTCGGCCTGGTCGACGTCGGAGGCTGGCACGTCGCCGTCCCGTGACGGCCGCAACGGGTGGCCGACAGCTCTACACCGGGTCGTCCGGCCGGTCACCGGCCGAGCGCCGACCGTCGTAGTGGACGTCCACGGGTGGCGGCTTCCTCTCTTGCCGGCGCTGGCCCAGCACGAACGCCAGGACGAGGAGGACGACCACGGCTGCGCCGGCCGCGATCAGCCACAGGTGCGGACCGGCACCGTCAGCGGCGATCCCGGTCCAGCCGATCGGTTGTGTCACGTGTTCCCAGTTCATGACGCGGCGCCTGTCCGGTGAGGAAGCGGCCAAACCCCCGGCCGCCTCCACCCGTTCACGGTTGACCTCCGGCTCGGCGGGTAGCCGCCGCACGTGCTCACCATCGGCGTGGAGGAGGAGTACCTCCTCGTCTCCCCGGCCACCGGGGTGCCGGTCGCGCGCGCCGCCCAGGTTCTCGCCGCGGCCGGCCTGCACCCGGCGGTGGAGCACGGCGAAGTGCAGCGCGAACTGCTCCAGGCCCAGCTGGAGGTGGCCACCCCGGTCTGCCGCGGCCTCGACGAACTCGGCGGCCACCTGCTGCGGCTGCGCCACTGCCTCAGCGATGCCGCCGAAGCTTGCGGCTGTCGACTCGCCGCCTGCGGCTCCGCCCCGTTCACGGACCGGCTCCCCGTGCCCGTCACGCCCTCGGTGCGCTACCGGCGGATGCGCCGGGACGCTCCGGCCCTCACCGACGAACAGCTGATCAACGGCATGCACGTGCACGTCGGCGTCCCCGGGCGGACGGAGGGCGTGGCCGTGCTCAACGGCCTGCGGCCCTGGCTGCCCGTGCTGACCGCGCTCAGCGCCAACTCCCCGCTGTGGCGCGGCCGGGACACCGGCTTCGCCAGCTGGCGCACCGTGGTCTTCGGCCGCTGGCCGGTCAGCGGCGTGCCCCCGTCCTTCGCCGACGCCGCCGACTACGACCGGCGCCTCCACCACCTGATCGCCACCGGGCTCGTCCGCGACACCGCGCAGGTGTACTGGCAGGCCCGCCTCTCCGAGCGCTACCCGACGGTCGAGGTCCGCGCGATGGACGTCCAGATGCGGGCGGACGAGGCCGTCCTGCTCGCCGCACTCGTACGGGCCCTGGCCGCCCGCATCCTCGCCCCGGACCGCCCCGCCGCCCTGCCCCCCGCGCCACCCGAGCTCCTGCAGACGGCCGCCTGGTACGCCGCCCGCCACGGCATCGCCGAGCGGCTGCCCGATCCCGCCACCGGCACCCTCGGCCCGGCCGCCGATGCGGCCGGGGCCCTCCTCGCCGCCGTCGGGCCGGAGCTGCGGGCGAGCGGAGACCTGGAACGCATCGACGAAGCCCTGCACCGCCTCCTCGCGGGCGGGAACGGCGCCGTGCGCCAGCGCCGCCGGCTCCGGCAGACCGGCCGCAAGGGCCTCGTCCGGATGATCACCGACGAGACGGGCGGCGTACTGCTCTGAGACGGCCCGGACAGCCCGGCGGCCGGCCGGGAACGAACGGCGATTGGAACGGCGATTTGCGGGCAAACGCTCGGATTCAGGCGATTCCGGCGCCCGGACGATGCGCCGGCTCGCGGACCGGCCCGACCGGAGTGGGTGGACAGCCATGAGCACCGTCGCACGAAAACTGCCACTGAGCATGCAGCAGACCGCCCTCTACGAGCGGGCCGCCGAACTCGGCTGGGCCGTGCGCCGTGAGCCCGCCGACCGGGCCAGGAACGAACGCATGCTCTTCACCCGGCCGGGTCGCTCGCTGATGGCCGTCTTCTCGCACGACGGCGCCTTCGCCTACGCCAGGGCCTCCGGCCAGGGCACCGGCATCGTCGAGCTCGACCTGCCCGCGACACTGCGGGAACTGCAGAAGAACACCTCCCCGGCGACCGCCTCCACGAGCGGCCGCCCGGCAGGGCAGACTCCGGCCGCTCCGGCCGCTCCGGCCGTGCCTCCCGAGGAGACGCCGCCGGGGGAGGGAAGCACCACGGAGGGCATCTCGGTACCCGAGCCGCCGGAACTGCGCCGGGCCTGGGGACCGTGGCCGCTGGTCGTCATCGGACTGATCGTCCTCTGCGTCATCGTGTTCATGGTGGCGCGCATCATCGCCTGATCCGAAGGTGCACCTCCGCGTTCGAGCGGCGTTGCGCCGGGGGCCGGAGGACGGCGACTCGGCATCGGCGTCGGGAGGACGCCATGATCGACGACCGCGCAGGACTGCCGGACCATCGTGTCCGGTACCTGCGACCCGGACAGGAACGCGCCCTGGCCACGGCCATGGCCTTCGTCCGGCAGACGTTGGACGACTGGTACCCGGTCGGTGGTGACGGGCCCGAGGTCAGGCGTGCACGCGAGGACATGCTGCTCGTGGCGGACGAACTCCTCGCCAACGCGTGCATGCACACCGCCGGGCCGACGCGCCTCGAACTCGACCGCGTGGGACGGCGGTTGTGCATCGCGGTCACGGACGGGGACCTCAGGCCGCCGGTCCTCCGCCGCCCCGGTCGGCCCGACGCCCCGACCGGTCACGGCCTGCACATCGTGGACCAACTGGCCCTGCGCTGGGGCCACACGCCCTCCGGGGGCGGAAAGACCGTCTGGGCCGAGCTGGTCCCACCGCTCCCTCCGGTCGACGGGGTGCCCGTCGACCCGCGCCGCCTGCGCCGTCTGCGGTGAGGCGACCGCCTGTCGGACGGCATTTCGCATTCGTCAGCAGGCAGTGCCCTCGAGCCGGGACACGTCCGCATCTTCGACGTCGAACACGGTGTCGGCCTCGGTCACCTGCAGGAGGCGGGTCACCTGCGGGCTCGGCGCTGCGAGCCGGAAGGCGACGCCCGCTGCCAGGGCGGCCCGCCGGGCGCGGAGAAGTTCGTTCAGACCGGCCGAGCCGCAGAACTCCAGCCCGGAGCAGTCGACCGCGAGCACCTCCGGGGCCCCGCCGTCGGCCAGCACCTCGTCCAGTGCCCTGGCGAGGTGTTCTGCGGTGTCCATGTCGACCTGGCCGGCCAGAACCAGCCTGCACACCCCTCGCGGGGCGCGGCACCGGGTGATGCGGAGCTCCGTTCCCACGGCCGGCTCCTTTCGCCGTGCCTCCCGATGGGCGGGGGGCCTCCATTCGACCCTGGCCCTGCTGCGGTCCGACCGCAGCCCCACAGACGAAGCACCCCCCGACAACCGGCCGGAATACGAAGCACGGCCTCATCCCCGACACCTCGGCACACTGCCCGGGCAATCCCCGACCAGGTTCGTTTCCCGGGCCGCGCGCCGGGCAGGCGGTTGGCACACATTCAGGGCGGCAGCCGCTCGAAGCGGGCGGCTGCCACGGTCCTGAAGGAGGCTCCCGTGCATCCCGTCATTCGCGTCACGCACCGTTCGCCCACGCCGGGCCTGCGGGTGGTCCAGCTGGCCGGCGAGGCCGACACCGGCAGCGTCGAAACGCTGCGCACCGCCCTGGACAAGGCCCTGAGCCGCCTCCCGGCGCCGCACACCGTCGTGGTGGACTGCTCGGCACTGGAGTTCTGCACCACCGCGGGCCTGAACGAACTGCTCAAGGCGCGGCACAGCGCCGCGGCCGACGGCATCGCCTTCCGGCTGAGCGGGCTGCGCGCGCAGCTGACCCACCTGCTGCGGGTGACCGGAACGCACACGGTGTTCGACGTCGAACCCCCGGCCCTCCTGGAGACCGCGACCTGACCGCGGAGCACCCGGATGCCGTCGCAGTTCCGTGATTGGAACCCGGCCTGCCGGAAAGCCGCCTGTCATGACTGTCGTCGAAATCTGTGCACGCCCCCTGCTGGCGTCGATGTTCATCGCCGGCGGCACCGACGCGGTACGGCGTCCGGACCGTCTGGCACCCGCAGCCCGGCCGGTGGTCGAGACACTGTCCGACGTCCCCGGCGTGCCGAGCCGCACCGCCACCGCCGTCCGCCTGAACGGTGCCGTCCAGGCCGTCTCCGGTCTGATGCTCGCGGCGGGGAAGCTGCCGAGGCTGTCGGCCGCCGTCCTGGCCGGCACCCTGCTCCCGGTCACCTGGGCGGGCCACCGCTTCTGGGAGGCCGAGGACGAGGGCGAACGCGCCCGGCAGCGCATCCACTTCCTCAAGAACCTCTCCATGTTCGGCGGACTGCTGATCGCCGCCACCGACAAGGGAGGGCGGCGCAGCGGCCACCCGTCCCTGCCGATTCCCGGCGTCCTCCGCCTGCTCCACCACCAC
The DNA here is from genome assembly GCF_040680995.1 of Kitasatospora sp. NPDC051914. NCBI lineage: Bacteria > Bacillati > Actinomycetota > Actinomycetes > Kitasatosporales > Streptomycetaceae > Kitasatospora > Kitasatospora sp. NPDC051914. Next base: position 134,123 of record NZ_JBFAXX010000003.1, on the reverse strand, counting down.
AGGTGAAGCCGTCCGGTGCCCCGGCGGTCCGCCGGGGCACCGGAGCGGCCGTCCCTATGGCGCTGCCGTGTCGGCCGCGGGCGGTTCCGGCTCGGTGCCGCCGCGTCCCGCCGCGGGGGACGACGCGGTGCTCCTGCCCGCGTTCTTCCGTCCCGGGGGCTCGTCCCGGTGGGCGTCCGACGGAGCGGCGCGGTCGGTCCCGGTGTCGCGGTCGTCCGGACGTCCCCGGCCCTGCGGCGCGTGCGGGTACGCCCTGCGTCGGATGCTCATGGCGTGTCCCTCCCTATGCCGCGCCGCGGTCGGTGACGTAGTCCCGTACCCGGTCGATCAGGCCGACACCCGGTGCCAGCAGCTTGCGGGCGGCCGGGGAGGAGGGGGCACCGGGGTGCGGGCGCGTCGGCGCGGTCGACTTGGAGAGGCGCACGCTGTCGCCGAGTTGGTCGAGGTCGGCCTTGCTGCAGGCCGCGCGCAGGGCCGGGAAGAGGTTCTGCTCCTCGTCGCGGATGTGCGAGGTGACCTCCTCCACCAGGGTGGTCGCCAGACCCGCCAGCGCGGCGTCGTCGGCGTCCCTGTCCTCGATCTCCTTCAGCAGCCGTTCGACCCTCGCATGGTCCTCGACCTCGCGGTCGGCCATCGCGTCGCCGCCGGGCACGTGCTTGCGCACCGCGGGGTACAGGTGGGCCTCCTCCGCGACCGAGTGCCGGACGAGTTCGATCGTGACCTCGTCGAGCAGGGCCTTGCGGTGTCCTCCGGTGGCCTTGAGGATCTGCGCGAAGAGTTCCTCGACCTCGCGGTGGTCGGTCTCCAGTTCCTTGACGACGTCGCCGCCGTGGCCTGCCATCGCAGCCTCCTCGGGTCGGGCCCGCTCGGTGCGGGCCAGTGGTTGTGTTGTCGCCCGCTCGCCGGCGGGCCCTTCGGCTCGGGCGGCTACCCCGTCGGCCCGGGTGCACACGTGCTGTGCGGGCGAAGGAGCGGAATCGGGGGGTTGTCGTGTCGTACCGCCGTCGACGGGTACGCCGGGGGGCGACGAGGCGTAGCGTCGGAGCAGGCCCGTTCCCGTGTCCGGAGGTGGTGATGGAGTCGTTCGTGTTCGACAGCGCGAGTCTGGAGGCGACGGAGGAGTTCCTCTCCACGGCCTACACGCCCATGCGGATCGGCGGCCCGGTCGAGGACGCACGGGTGCGGATCAGCCGGCGCGCGGCCGGCGCGCTGTCGGTGGACCGCCTGTCGTTCGGCTACGACATGGGCTACGACGCCGACAGCCTCGGCAAGGTCTGCCTGATCAGCATGCACGAGGGTGTGCTGGTCGACCGGACGGACGGCCGCGAGGAGGTGTTCTCCGCCGGGGACACCTTCCTGGTGGCCCCGCCCGACCGGCCCTACCGGGGCGAGGTCAGGTCGGCCCGGTACACCATCGCCATGTTCGACCCCGCCCTGCTGACGGAGGTCGCTCCCGGGCTCGCCGACGGCCGCGGGCCGGTGCGGCTGACCGGGCACCGCGCGGTCACGGCGGCGGCGAACCGGCAGCTGACCGCGGCGGTGGCCTACCTGCGCGACGGCGTCCTGGACAACCCGGTCGCCCGTGAGTCGGAGCTGGTGGTGTCCACTGCCGCCCAGCACCTGGCGGCCGCGACGCTGGCCGCGCTCCCGCACACCGCCCGCACCGACCCGGCACCGGCCGACACCCGGGACGCCGGCCCCGCGACCCTGCGCCGGGCCATGGCCTTCATCGAGGACAACGCCCACCTGGACATCACCCTCGCCGCCGTCGCCGCCGCGGCCTTCGTCACGCCCAGGGCCCTGCAGTACTCGTTCCGGCAGCACGCCGGATGCACCCCGCTGGCCCACCTGCGCCGTGTCCGGATGGCGCGGGCGCACGCCGAACTCAGGGCCGCAACGCCGCAGAGCGGTGTGACGGTCACCCAGGTCGCCGCCCGCTGGGGCTTCGCGCACCCCGGCCGCTTCGCCGAGGCCTACCGGCGCGCCTACGGAGTCGCCCCCTCGGTCACATTGAAAAGGTGACCGCAGAGGCGTGCGCGTGCGGGTGCCACGGCAGGGGGCGGAGCCGTGACACCCGCTCTACGCCTCTGGTCAGTACGGGACGTTTCAAACCCCGGTGTCCGCCGGCCGGGCGCGGCGGCGATGGCTGGTGTCGCAGAACGGGTAGCACCGGCTGCGCCGGCAGGCGCACAGGGCCACCACCGGCCGCTCGCTGACCTGCCGGGTGCCGTCCGGGAGGACGACCTCGACCGGGCCCTCGACCAGGAACGGGCCGTCCTCGGCGACGGTGACCCTCCGCCGCGTGCGGTCAGACGGGCCGGACACCGCGGACCACCACCAGTTCCTCCTCGCGCTGCCCCGGAGCGATGAGCCCGCACTCCTCGAACCAGTCGGCCCTGGCGGTCATCACCGGCCCGAACGGCTGGCGTCGCCGCGCGGCGATCCCCACCCGCAGGCCCGCGCGGGCGAGGGCGGTCAGGGTGGCCGGTACGCCCGCGACGGCCGACTGCACGACGAGCAGCACCCCGCCCGGGGCCAGCAGTGCCGGCGCGTCGGCGCAGATCCGGTCGAGCAGGGCGCGGCCGTCGTGGCCGGCGTCCCAGCTCCGGGCGATGCCGCGCCGCGGCGGCGCCGACCGGCTGGGCACGTACGGCGGGTTCGCCGTGATCAGGTCGAACCGGGCACCGGCGACCGGCGCCAGCAGGTCGCCGTGGCGCAGCCGCACCCGGCGGCGGTTGAGCAGCAGGTTGGCCGCGGCGGCGGCCAGGGCGCGCAGGGAGACGTCCACCGCGGTGACGCGGGCGCCGCGGGCGGCGGCGGCCATCGCCACGGCCCCGCTGCCGGTGCACAGATCGAGGACACGGCTGTCGGCGGCGAGGGCCTCACGGTCCAGCGCGTCGGTCAGCAGCCGGGTGTCCCCCTGGGCCGGGTACACGCCCGGCGGGGTGAGCAGAAGCATGGTCCGCGCCTGCCCGCCCGGCGGGGGCTCAACCAACGCAACCCGTCAGGGGCTACTCGACGGGCGGCCTGAGTGCACCGTGGAGGAGTTCCAGCGCCGCCAGCACGGCCGCACGGCGGATTCCCTCGCGGTCGGCGGCGCCGTGCTGCGGTTCGGCGGTGGAGGCGCCGCCGGGGGAGGCGAGTGCGACGTAGACGGTGCCGACCTCGTGGCCGTCCTGCTGGGCCGGCCCGGCCACCCCGGTGGTGGCCAGACCGTACTGGGCGCCCGTCAGCTGCCGGACGCCCTCGGCCATCTGCGCCGCGACCCGGGCGTCCACCGGTCCGCGTTCGCGGAGCAGTGCGGCGTCGACGCCGAGCAGGCCCTCCTTCAGCTCGGTGGCGTAGGCGACCACGCCGCCCCGGAAGGCGGTCGACGCACCGGGCGCCTCCGCGAGGGCCTGGCAGAGGGCGCCGGCGGTCAGCGACTCGGCGGCCGCGACGGTGTGGCCCGCGGCGCCGAGGGCCGCCGTGATCTGCCGGGCGAGCACTGCCGTACGGTCCAGACGGCTGCCGGAGGAGGGGTGGTCGGCCATGGTTCGTTCCCTTGTGCCGCAGGGCCGTCAGGTCGGCGGGCCGTCGGCGAGCGGTGCCCGCAGCGAACTCCGGCCGCGGCCCCACGCATCGAGCAGGTGGCCGGCCAGCCGGTCCTCGACCGTGCCGGTAGCGGCGATGCCGAAGGCGATGTCCGCGGCGAGCGCGGGGTCACCGGCGACCAGCGGGTCGAGGACCGTGCGGCGGACCAGCTGCTCGTGGACGGCGTCCGCCACCACGTGCTCCCGGTAGAAGAGCGTCCCCGCCGGGGAGGCGCCGAAGCGTTCCAGTGCACGGGCCAGCCTGGCCGCGCCCGGCGGCGAGGTGATCTCGACGGCGGCGAACTGGCCGACCGCCGCCCCGCGCAGCGCCCGGTGCAGCCCGAACAGCGACATCAGGTTGACCACCGCCAGGGCAGGGGCGGGCACGGTGTCCAGGTAGTGGCCGTAGCGGGTGTCCAGGCCCAGGTCGGCCATCATCTGCGCGAACAGCAGGGCGTGGGCCCGCTCGGGCCGCCCCGACCCGTACTCGTCGTACTGCACGGTCATCAGGGCGGCCTTGGCCGGGTGGGGCAGCCGGGGCACGGCCCACAGCTGCGGGTCGGCCTCCTTGAGGTGGTAGAGCGACCGGTGGACCACGTACTCCCGGGCCTGCCACCGCTCACCGTGCGCCAGCAGGTGGTACGAGGGCCCCGTGCCGTCCGAGGGCTCGACCAGCAGGTCGGCGACCACCTGCGGCAGCGGGCCCGGGTCGCCGACGGCCTCGCGCAGTGCCGCCAGGAAGGCGCCCTCCAGCCGGGCGCGCAGGGCGAGCAGGCCCGGGTCCCACTCCCACGCCGGGTCCACCCGGTCGAAGCCCTGGTAGTGGAGTTCGTAGCAGAGGTACAGCGCCAGCTGGAGGTCCTCGCCCCAGGCGTCCGGGGTGCCGGCCGTGCGGCCGGGGGCGGTGCCCGGCGGCGCGGAGAGCAGGTCGAGGACCAGCGCGGACAGCGGCCCGCGTGCCGACGGCAGGGCGGGGGCCTCCGGGACGGCAGGACGGAGGTCGGTCGTCATGCGGGCACCTCTCTCGCAGGAGTCGGTACGGACGGACGCTGCTCACGCATCGCGGAGTTCGAGCGTGCAGCACTTGGGGCCGCCGCCCGCCTTGAGCAGCTCGGGCATCTCCACCGGCACCGGCCGGTAGCCGTGCGTGTGCAGCTGTGCGGCCAGACCGGTCGCGGCCCGGGGAAGCACCACGTGCCGGCCGTCGCTGACGGCATTGAGCCCGAAGACGGCCGCGTCCGTCTCCCCGGCGCGGATGGCGTCCGGGTACAGCGAGGCGAGCAGCCTCCGGCTGGTGGGAGCGAAGGCGGGCGGCCAGTACATGATCTGATCGTCGCTCAGGACGGTGAGCGCGGTGTCCAGGTGGTAGAAGCGCGGATCGACCAGTCGCAGGGTGACCACCGGCAGGCCGAGCAGGTGCTGCGCCTCGCGGTGCGCGGGGGCGGTCGTCCGGAAACCCCAGCCCGCCAGGATCCGCCGCCCGGCGACCAGCAGATCGCCCTCGCCCTCGTTGACCCGCGTCGCCGTGTGCACGGGCCGGAAGCCCGCCCGGTCGAACCAGCGCCGGTGGGCGGTGGCCTCGCCCGCGCGCTCGGCGTGCTTGAACCGCGCCACCAGCACCCGCCCGCCCACCACGGTGGCGCCGTTGGCGGTGAACACCATGTCGGGCAGTCCCGGCAACGGGTCGAGCGTCAGCACCTCGTGCCCCAGGCTGCGCAGCACCGCGCACAGCCGGCGCCACTGCCGGTCGGCGGCGGCCCTGTCGACCGGCTGCCCGGGATCCATCCACGGGTTGATCGCGTACCTGACGGCGAAATGCGTGGGCGGACACAGCAGGTACCGCCTGCGGCGGGCCGTGCGGTGGAGCAGGGACGTCATGGTCGCGCGCCTACCCGTGACCTGCCGGGGCATACACGCGGTGTGCGTGGAGCGGGCGGGCCCGGGTGGGCGCGGCTCACACCGGCGCTGCGAACCCGGAGGTGGCCCGTGAGCGAGGACTTCGACCCGGAATCCGCGGTGTGGGCACTCACCGTGCAGGAACAGCCGCCCGGTCCTCCCGTGGCGGAGGCGTTCATCGAGGTCGGGCCGCGGTGGCACCGCGAGCTGCTGGACCACGCGCTGGAGAGCGGGTTCCTGCCGGCGGCGGGGGAGGCACCGCAGAGCACCGCCGTGCTGGAGATGCGCGGCGCGCCGGTCGAACGGCTGGTCCTCGTGGGCGGACGTCAGGTCTGGGAGCCGGTGCCCGGACCGGCGGCATCGCCCGAGTGGCGGACCGCGGCCCGCGAACGCGGCGAGGTCCTGGTGGTCGTCGTCCCGCCCGGCAGGTGCGCAGCCGAGGGGCCGGAGTGCGACCCGCAGGAGCAGGCCGACGGGCTCGCCGACAGTGTCGCCGCGGCCTGCGACGACGGCGTGGTGCTGCACGGCACGGCCGGACTCGCACTGCTCTGATCCCGTCCCGGTTGGGCCAGCCCGCCCCGGGTACACGCTGCAGCCCGACCAGTGACCAGGTACGGAAAACGAGGTGCACCATGACCTCCGGCGATCTCGTCGACGTCCTCACCGCCGACCACGACCGGCTCCGGGTGCTGTTCAGCCGTATGGCCGGTACCCCGCTCGGGGACCCGCTGCGCCGTGAACTCCTGGACGAGGCAGCCGGCCTGTTGGAGCGCCACATGGCGGTCGAGGAACAGATCCTCTACCCTCTGGCGCTGCGCACCCTGCCGGACCGCCGGGAGGTCGTGGTGCGCGAGCAGGGGGGCCTGGCCACCATGGGTGCGCTGCTCGACGACCTCTCGCGGCTCGGCGAAGCCGTCCCGCTGTTCGACCGCAAGGTCGCACTGCTCGTACGGGAGGTGACCGGCCACGCCAGCGAGGAGCAGGCACTGCTTCTGCGCGACCTCGGCGCCGCCGCATCCGAGCAGGAACTGGCGGAGGCGGGCGAGCGGGCCCGGTCCGGCAGGCTGCACAAGGTGCAGCGCCGTCCGGCCGACCGACCCCGCGACGACCTCCCGGTGTACTGACGGTCACCGCCACCCGGCAGGTCAGCAGCCGTCCTTCACGGGCGGCTGCTCCGCGGTGTCGATGTCGAGCACGGTGTCGGCCTCGGTGACCCGGAGCAGGCGGCTCATCCGGGGTGTGGGTGAGGCCAGGCGGAAGGCCACCCCCGCGGCGACGGCCGCCAGCCGGGCCCGCAGCAGTTCGTTGAGCCCGGCGGAGGTGCAGAAGGCCAGGGCCGAGCAGTCCACCACCAGCGTGTCTGGTGCAGGCGGGCTGTTCAGGGCCTCCTCCAGGGCTCCGGCCAGCAGGCCGGCGCTGTCCATGTCGACCTGGCCGACCACGGCCAGCATCCGCACCCCGGGCGGGGCCGGGCGCGGCGTGACGCGGAGCTCCGTGTCCATGGATCTGCTCCTTCCGCCACGGGTACCCGGGCAGGGCTCCCTTCGACGGTGGTTCCCGCGGCGTCTTCCCACACCCCGGCAAACGAAGCGTCCGGGCCCGAACGACCGCAGAACGAACTCCTGTGGCCGGCGGGCCCCCGGGCGTTACGGCAGGGAGGGAACGGTTACACGCCCCCCGGGGACCCATCGGACGCGGGAGACGAGCGTGGACCGGAGAACGCGTCACTGGCACCTGCCCCTCGGACCGGTCGACGGCCCCGGTCCCCAGGTCGGCGTGGCCTATGTCCGCCGTGCGCTGGCCCGTGGTTCGGCGCCCGCACCCTTCGAAGGGCCGGGGGCGAACGACGCGCTGCTCGTCGCCTGCGAACTGCTCGCCAACGCCTACCTCCACACGCCGGGCCCGCTCTGCCTGGACCTCGACCTGAACCACGGCACCCTCACCGTGTCGGTGACCGATGCGAGCACCCGGCCGCCGGTGGTGCGCCCCTACCGGCCGCAGGAGCCGCACGGCCACGGCATGCACATCGTCGACCGGCTCGCCGTGACCTGGGGCGTCACGCCCGTACCGAGCGGCAAGACCGTGTGGGCGGTCCTGCCCGCGCCCTGACCGAACTGCCGCTTTCGACCGGCCGTGGATGGATCCCGGCTGCTCCGGGTAGGCGCGTGCCGAGGCACTGCGGCTCGTGCCGCAGGCGGCGACGGAAGAGGCGAGCACGGTGCAGCGGACAGAGGCGTTGTGGCAACTGACGGGCGGCCAGGGCTGGACGGCACTGGCGGACCTGGCGGTGGCCCTCGTCCTGTCCAGCCTGATCGGCCTGGAGCGCGAGGCCGGGCAGAAGAGCGCGGGCCTGCGCACCCACGCCCTGGTCGGCCTGGGCAGCGCGCTCTTCGTCAACGTCTCCCGGTACGGCTTCGGCGCGGGCGACCCGTCCCGGGTGGCCGCGCAGATCGTCACCGGCATCGGCTTCATCGGCGGCGGCCTGATCTTCGTCCGCCGCGACACGGTGCGGGGCCTCACCACCGCGGCGACGATCTGGCTCACCTGCGCCGTCGGCATGGCCTGCGCCGCAGGACTCGGAATCGTCGCCACGGTCTGCACCGCCGGCTACTTCCTCATCGTGCGCGGCTTCCCCGCCCTGCTGCGCCGGCTGGCTCCCGCGCTGGCGGCGGCCCCGGTGACCGTCGCGCTGGTGTACGAGATCGGCCACGGCCTGCTGCCCCGCGTGCTGGAGGCCTGTGCGGCGGCCGGCTTCCGCATCCTGGACACCGAGACCGAGCACGACCGCGTACCCCGCCTGAAGGACGGCGAGCCGGCCGACTCGCTGATCAGGCTCTGCCTGACCCTGGAGGGCCGCTCGGACGTCCGGGCTCTGACCACCGAGCTCGCCGCCCTCGGCGGCATCCGCTCCGTCCTGATCCGCACCGAGGACTCCGTCCCCGGGCCCCGCAGTCCCTGACCCCGAGGCCGCGACTCTCAGGCTGCGACTCTCAGGCTGCGCGGACCCGCGACGTCCAGTACGAGCAGGGCGATGTCGTCGGTGTGCCGGCCGGTCGGCCAGGTGTGGTGCACCAGTTGGTCGATGAGCCGGTCGGGGGTGGCGGCCCGGCTGTGGGTGAGGAGACCGGCCAGCTCGGCCGCGTTCCGGGACGCGTCGGTGCCGGGGACTTCGACCAGCCCGTCGGTGTAGAGGGCCAGCAGTGTGCGGTCGGGGAGCGGGAGGGTGGTGAGCGGGTAGGCGGCCGTGGTGTCGACACCGAGCAGCGGGCCGGCCTCGACGGTCAGGACGTGGCCCCGGCCGGTGGGCCGGCGCAGCAGTGGGGGCGGGTGGCCGGCGGAGGCGATGGTGGCCTGGCGCCGGGTGAGGTCCAGCTGGGCGTAGAGACAGGAGACGAGGAGGTCGGGGTCGAGGTCGGCGAGGAGCCGGTTGGTGCGGGTGAGGACCTGGTCGGGGGCGGCACCGGCGGTCGCGTGGGCGTGCACGGCGGTGCGGACCTGGCCCATGAGGGCGGCGGCGGTGGTGTTGTGGCCCTGGACGTCGCCGATGACGGCGGCGGCGGTGCGGTCGTCGAGGCGGATGAAGTCGTAGAAGTCGCCGCCGACGTCGAGGCCGCGGGTGGCGGGCAGGTAGCGGGAGGCCACCGCGATGCCGGGGACGTGGGGGAGGGAGCGGGGGAGGAGGGCGCGCTGGAGGTCGTCCGCGAGGTCGTGCTTGGCGTCGTACAGGCGGGCGCGGTCCACGGCCTGGGCGAGCAGCCCGGCGAGGGAGGTGAGGACGGCGCGCTCGTCGGCGGTGAACGAACGGGCGCGGTCGTAGGACAGGACGCAGACACCGACCGGACGCCCGGACACGATCAACGGGAGGATCGCCCAGGCGTGTTTGCCGCTCATCCGGGGTGCGCCGGGGTAGAGCTCGGCCATGTCGTGCACGTCGGAGAAGAAGGACGGCGTGCCGGTGGCCAGCACCTGGCCGGCGGGGGTGAGATCGGTGTCGAGGGGCAGGCCGTCCAGCCGTTCGATGGTCGCCGAGGAGTATCCGCAGTGCCCGATGATCCTCAGCCTGCCCGCGTCGGCGGCCGACAGGACGAGGCCGTCCGCGCCGAACGCGGGCAGCACCTGGTCGGCGACCAGGTCGACGACGTCGCGGACGCCGACGGCCTCGGTGAGGGCCACGGCGAGGTGCATCAGCTGGTAGAGGCGGCCGTCCGGGCGGTCGTCTGCCTGCGGGAGGCCGGGTTCGACGGCGGGGTCGTGGTGGCCGGGCGGACTCGCGTCCGCGCGCGCGGGGGTGATGCGGACGCTGATGCCGGTGCGGTCGGGGTAGAGGCGGAAGTCGAGCGGGGTGCCGGGCGGCCGCAGCGCGGTGAAGGCGGTGGGTTCGCGGCTGATGACCGCGGTGCGGTAGCGGTCCTCCACCGTCGGGTCGTCGAGCCAGGGCAGGGCCAGCCACGGCAGGGTGCCCAGCAGTTGGTCCGGCGTGCGGCCGAGCAGGCCGGCCGCACGGGCGCTGGCGAAGGTGATCCGCCCCGCGAGGTCGAGGGCGAGGCTGGCGCCGGGCAGGCGGTCGGCGAAGTCCGCCGCGGCCGGTGCGGGCAGGGACGAGCGGGGGCCGGCCGGCGGCTCGGGTGCGGTGCGCGGCAGCTCGGGAAGGGCGGGCGGGCGTCCGGCGTCGTCCAGGAGGCGGGCGAGGAGGCGGGCCCGGGTGGTGATGTTCCCGCGCTCGCGGGGTGTGGCGTGCTCGGGATGGTCCGCGGGGAAGATCAGCAGGAGGGCACCCCAGACCCGGCGGGTTCCGCTGAGCGGGGCGGCCGCGAGGGCGAGCCGGTAGGGCAGGGCCACGGCGATCCGGGAGTACGACCGGGCCAGGTCCTCCTGCGAGCCGACCCACACGAACCGGTCCTGCAGTACGGCGTCGCAGACCGGCAGCGGCGAGGTGAGGGGGATGCGGCGCCAGGCCGCGGTGAGTCCCGAGGGCAGGCGGTAGGCCACGGCCATGACCAGGACGGGGTCCCGGTCCAGGAGGAAGACGGCGCCTGCGGACGCGCCGGCCCGGTGCACGGCCGCGGCCAGCGCCGCATCGAGTTCCGCGTCCGGTCCGGCCGGGTCGGGCTTCGTACGGTGGGGTGCCTTCTCGGTGGGGGTGTCCATGCGCGGGCCCTCCGGACGTGCGGTCGATCCGGTGTCCGCCGGGCGGGGCGGCCGCCGCGGGGCGGCCGCCGCCGCGTTCAGCGGCCGAGGGCGTTCGCGAGCTGCTTCTTGTTCATCTTCGAACGGCCGTGGATGTTGCGCTGCTTGGCCTCGTTGTACAGCTGGTCGTAGGTCGGGCCCTCGGAGCCGGAGTGCGAGCGCTGCCCGCCGCGACGCGAGGACGACATGTCCTGGGTGGAGGAGCGGCTGGCGGTCTTCGACTCGCCGTGCCGGGCGCGTTCCTTGTTGACGGTGCGCGCGGCGATCTCCTTCGCCCGCTTCTCGCTCTCGCCACGGTCCAGGGCGCTGTCCTTGATGTGCTCGTACTGGCGTTCCCTCTTCTTGCTCGAGCCGGCCGGCATTTCTCCTCCTCGTGCTCGTGCCGTCTGCTTGGCTGCGCGCCTACCCGGCGGACTCCCGCCCATTCGTCCCGCCGGTACCGGGAGTCAGGTCTCGACGGCCACCCGCACGGTCCGCAGATGCGGGTCCGCGGCGTCGGGGACGAGCATGCCGGCCTCGACGCCGGTGCGCAGGTAGGCGAGCACATCGCCGTTCAGGCGCTCGCCCGGCAGGGCGGCCGGGACGCCCGGCGGGTACGGGGTGAGCATCTCGGCGGTGATCCGGCCCTCGGCGCCGTCGATCGCCACCCGCTCCACCGGGCCGAAGAAGGCGTCGCGGGGGAGCAGGACCTGTTCGAGGCGCAGCTGCCCGGGGTCCGGGACGTGGACCTTCCCGGCGGGCGGCAGTCCTGGTGCGACGTCGACGAGTTCGGTCAGTGCGGAGACCAGGATGTGCGCGGTCGTGCTGTCGTCGGCGTGGGTGAGCTGGGCGCTGATGCGGCGGTGGTCGCACACGTGCAGGTCGACCTGGTGGTGGGAGCGGAGCCAGTCGCCGGCCAGGTAGCCGGTGGTGTCGAGCGCGGAGATGTCGACGACGAGCTGGAGCGGGTCGAGGTCGGCGGCGCGGCCGGGGGCGCAGAAGTCGTCGCGGCCGTGGACGTGCAGGCCGTCCATGGCCGCGATCCGGGTGCGCAGGCCGGCGGCCAGGTCGAGGGCGGCGTCGTAGAGGGCGCGCCCGTGCTGGACCATCTGGCGGCGCCAGCCGTCCAGGGCGGCGTACACCAGGACCGAGGGGCTGGTGGTGCCGAGCAGGTCCTCCCGCTGCTTCAGGACGTCCGGGTCCACCAGGTCGCCCTGGAGGTGGAAGACGGAGCTCTGTTCGAGGGCGGAGCCCATCTTGTGGACGGAGGTGACGCAGACGTCGGCGCCCGCGTCCATGGCCCAGGTCGGCAGACCGGGGTGGAACGGCAGGTGGGCGCCCCAGGCCTCGTCCACGATCAGCGGCCGGCCGTGCCGGTGGGCGGTCCCGGCGATCGCGGCCAGGTCGGCGCAGGTGCCGTACGGCGTGGGGGAGGTGACGAGGGCTCCGCGGGCGTCGGGGTGCTCGCGGAGCGCGGTGTCGAAGGCGTCGGCCGACGGCGGGTGCGCCAGGTGCAGGTCCGGGTCCCACTGGGGGTCCACCCAGACCGGGCGGATGCCGGCGAGGATCAGGCCGGCGACGACCGACTTGTGGGCGTCGCGTCCGACCACCAGTTCCTCGTGCGGGCCGGCGACGGAGAGCATGGCCGCCTTGACCGACAGCGAGCTGCCGCAGGTGGAGAAGAAGGTGTGGTCCGCGCCGACGGCCTCGGCCATCAGCTCCTGCGCGTGTTCGAGGATCCGCCGGGAGGAGGTGCGGTCGTCCAGGCCGTTGACGGCGAGCACGTCCGACCGGAAGACGTCCGGGCCCAGGGCCTGAAGGACCCGTGGATCGGCCCCGCGGCCCTGCTTGTGGCCGGGCGGGGTGAACGCGGTCGGCGGGTTCGCGTGGTGGGCCGCGAGGGCCTCGAGCACGGGTGCCTGGGATTGGTCCATGGCCCGCGCCTGCCCCCTCGGTCTGCGCGAAAACGCCGTGCACACGCGGCGGCGGGCCGCCGGGGACCGAGCCCGGCGACCCGCCGCCCCTGCTGCGGTCAGGAGCTGCCGGGGGAGATCCGGCCGCGCCAGCCGCCGCTCTCCATGCCCTGCTCCTCGATGAACGACTTGAAGCGCTTCAGGTCGCCCTTGACCCGGCGGTCGACCATCCCCATGGCGTCCGCGGCCTTCTCGGCGACGCCGCCCGGTTCGAAGTCCATCGCCAGGCGGACCATCGTGTGGTGGTCGTCCAGACGCTCGAACGTCACCACGCCCATCTGCTGGACGTCGCCTCCCATGGTCCGCCAGGCGATCTTCTGGTCGGGCAGCTGGTCGACGATCTCGGTGTCGAACTCCCGGCTCACCCCGGCGACCTTGGTCTTCCAGTGGTTGTGCCGCTCGTCGACCTGGGTGACTTCTTCGACACCCTCCATGAAGCGGGGGAAGTCCTCGAACTGCGTCCACTGGTTGTACGCGGTGTGCAGCGGAACCTCGACCTCGACGGACTCTTGAACCATGCTCATGCCGGCCTCCGGTCTCTACTCGTCCAACAGGTCCGCCACGCGCTTGCCCGGTCGGCCGCGGTTCTAACGGGAGCCACCGGTCCGTCCTCACACTCGCGGGTGAACGAGCGCTCGTCCGGGAACCGCGGTGACCCCGGCGGCGCCTCGGACTGCACCCGTTCGGCGCGCCGCACCGGGTGTGGCGGCGTGCCGCCACCGGGCGCTGCGGTGATGATGAGCGGATGACCACTGATTCTTCGTCCGACGACTCGGCCCTGCTCCAGGAACCGCTGCCCTCGGAGGCTCTGCCGCAGGCCGCGCTGGCGAGGCTCACCGAGGTGCGGGAGCTGGCGGCCGGCGCAGTGGAGTCCTGGGAGGCCGGGGACCGGCAGGCCGCCTACCACGCGATGACCGAGGCGGTACCGGCGGTGGCGGCAGCGGCTGCCGTACTGGGCGTGCTCGTCGAGACCGGCAGCGAGCGGGAGGAGCCCGACCGACGGCCGACCGAGGGCCCGGTCGGACATTGGTGGGGCTGACGGCGTTTCGTTCCCGGCCCTGCGCGCAGCCGCTGAGAGAGGCGGTGCGGTGCCGAGACGCCCGGTGGTGTCCGGCCGGCCCCGCACCGTCGTCGAGGAGGTGGCCCGCGATGCCCGGCACCACCGACCGGGGCCCGATCACCATGCCGGCGACCGGCACGGTCGGGCTGTTCGCGGGCACGGCGTACGGGGCCTGCCTGAGACTGCGCGGCCTCGTGGACGCCGCACCGCCGAAACGCCTCCCGGTGGATGCGGTCGCGGTGGACGCGGCCGCGGCCGGCCTGTGGGACGCCGCCGTCCGTTACGTCGCCGCCCGCCTCGGGCACACCGAGACCCTCACCCCGCGGGTGGCGGGCCGCACCGCCCGCCTGCTGGTGCAGGTCGCCCTCGAGGTCTTCCCCGTCCCCGCCACCCGGGGACCGGCTCCCGCGGACGGGACGGACACCCCTCCGGCCACCTTGCGTCTGGCGGTCGCGTTCATCGAGTCCCACGCCGGGGAGGACATCGTCCTCGCCGACATCTCCGCCGCCGCCTTCGTCACCCCCCGCGCCCTGCAGTACGCGTTCCGCCGCCATCTGGACACCACGCCGCTGGCCCACCTGCGCCGGGTCCGCCTGGACGCGGCACACCGGGACCTGCTCGCGGCGGACCCGGCGACCGCCACGGTGACCGAGATCGCCGCACGCTGGGGTTTCGGCCACCCCGGCCGGTTCGCCGCCTCGTACCGCGAGGCCTACCGGACCGCCCCGCACAGCACGCTCGCCGCCCGGGCCTGAGCCCGCCCGCCGGTGCTCCGCCGCACCGGAAGGTGCGTGCCCGGCACATCCGTTTTCCCGCCGACGGGCCGGGCAGCCGCGCGACAGGGAAGAATCGGACCCTCCCGAGGAGCGCGCCATGGACATCGGCTTCCTCGCACCACTGATCGACCGGCCCGGCCCCTGGGCCACGGTCTGCCTCGACACCTCCCGTACGACCGAGGACGCCGCGCAGCGGCAGACGCTGCTCCGGCGCACGGCCGTGCGCGACCTCATCGACCGGGGGGCCGACCCCGGTGTCTGCCGAGCCGTCTGGGAGCACCTCGAGAACGAGCCCGTCTCGGACTCCCCGCCCGGACGGGCCCTGTTCGCCGCGGGCGGCGAAGTCGTGCTCGACGTTCCGCTCGCCACCGCACCGGTCGGCGTGGAGACCGCCTGGGGACCGCTGCCGCACCTGTCCAACCTGCTCGGGCGCCTGGAGGCCGCGGCCGCCGAATGCCTGGTCGCGGCCGTCGATCGCACGGGCGCCGACCTGGAGACCCGCCGCCTCGGCAGACCGGAACCCGTCGGCACGGTGGACGGCGTGACCAGGCAGGGCAGAGGACACCGCGCACCGCCCGCCGACCGCTACGAGTGGCACTACCGGCACCGGGAACAGGACGCCTGGGACCGGACCGCCGACACCATCGCCGAGCAGCTCGCCGGAACCCGGTCGCAGATCGGGGCGGAACTGGTCGTCCTCACCGGCGACGTCCGGGAGCGGCGCGCCGTCCACCAACGGCTGCCGCAGGAGCTCCAGCCCCTCACCGTGGAGGTGGACGGCGGCGGCCGGGCCGACGGCATCCACGCAGAGGCCTTCGAACGACGGCTCGACGAGGCGTGGCGGCAATTCCGCCGCCACCGTGCCGAGGAAGCCCTGGACCGGTTCCGCAGCGGCACCGGCCGCCCCGGCGAGCACCGGACGGACGGCGCGGGAACCGAGATCGCGCCGGGAGCCGCGGCGGAGGGCGTCCCGGCCGTCATGGCCGCCGCCCGGCAGCGCCAACTCGCCACCCTGCTGCTCCGCGAGGACGGCCCGGACATCCACCGCGAGGTGTGGATCGGCCCGGAGCCCGAGCACATCGGCGTCGACCGCGGCGAGGTGCGCGGTATGGGCGTGGCCCACCCCGTGCAGGCGCCCGCCGGAGACGCCCTGCTGCGCTGCGCCATCGCCTCGCGGGCCGAGGCGATCCCCGTGCCGGACGACACGGACGGCCCGGTCGGCGGGGTGGGAGCCGTGCTGCGCTGGCGGACCTGACCGGGAGGGACGGAGAGCCCTGTGCACCCGGCCCCGCGGGTTTGCCCGGCTGCGCCGGGGGCAGACGCCGGCGCACCTTCGCAGGTGGACCCGGTGCCGCCCCGCCCGGAGGCTCGCCGACCGCCCCCTTCGGCGGTCGGCACGGCGGCGGGCGGCGCCGGACGGCGCCGGTTCGCGCATCCGATCGGCCGCCCGAGCACGGAACACCACGGAGGCGGCTGCACAGCACGAGGAGATCCGCCATGACGGGCGACCAATACACGCCGCAGGACCCGGTCGGGCAGCACCCGAAGCCCGAATTTCCCGAACAGGACCAGCCGCATCCGGGCAGTGGAAGACGGATGAGTCCCGAGCCCGACCACGGCGAGCGGAGCTACCGGGGCTGCGGCCGGCTCGAGGACCGCCGCGCGCTGATCACCGGCGGCGATTCCGGCATCGGCCGGGCGGTCGCCCTGGCCTTCGCCCGCGAGGGCGCCGAGATCGCGTTCTGCCACCTCCCCGAGGAACAGCAGGACGCCGAGGAGACGGTGCGCCTGGTGGAGGAGGCAGGACGGAAGGTGCTGGCCGTGCCCGGCGACATCCGGGAGGAGGCCTTCTGCCGGGAACTGGTGGAACGCTGTGACCGGGAACTCGGCGGGCTGGACATCCTGGTGAACAACGCGGCCTACCAGATGTCGCAGCCGGACGGGCTGGCGGCGATCGACACCGAGCAGTTCGACCGGGTGATGAAGACCAACCTGTACGGCATGTTCTGGCTCACCCGTGCCGCGCTGCCCTTCCTGAGGCCGGGTTCGGCGATCGTCAACACCACGTCCGTGCAGGCGTACAAGCCCAGCCCGCACCTGCTCGACTACGCCATGACCAAGGCGGCGATCGTCGCCTTCACCCAGGGCCTCGCGCTGCAGCTCGCCCCGGACGGGATCAGGGTGAACGCCGTGGCCCCCGGCCCGGTGTGGACGCCGCTGATCCCGGCCACCATGCCGCCGGACAAGGTGGCGCACTTCGGGGAGCAGTCGCCGCTGGGCCGTGCCGCACAGCCGGCCGAGATGGCGCCCGCCTACGTCTTCCTCGCCTCCCAGGAGGCCTCGTACATCACGGGCGAGATCGTCAACGCCACGGGCGGCACGCCGCTGCCGTGACCGGCCGCCTCGTCGGCGACCGCACCGGTGGTGTCACGGCGCTCGTCGTCGAGGGCCGGCCCACCGGCGTCGGGATCGGGCTCCTCGGCGGCGGGCCGTGCGCCGGCGGCCGTCCGGTGCGGCTTCGGTGCGACTACCGGCGCCGGTGGCGCGGGCATACGGTGGAGTTCCGGCGCGGGACGGAACGCCGTGTGCCGGTTGCCTGCTTCTCGAGGGGAGCGCGGTGCCGTGTCCGAGACGGAGCTGAGGGCCGGCACGGTCGCGGTCGGCGGGGCCGTGGTGTGCACCTTCGCGGGTGACATCCACCTCGGCACCGAAGGTGAGCTCCGGAGCGTCCTGGCGGAGGCCCTCGGCCGGCTTCCGCAGGTGCTGGCGATCGACCTGAGCGGTGTGGAGCTGTTCACCTCCAGCGGTCTGAGCGAGCTGATCATCGTTCGCACGGAGGCAGCCGGGCGGGGAGTGCCCGTCGTCCTGGTGGCACCGAGCTCCGGCGTACGACGGGTCCTGGAGCTGACCGACGCGCTCGGGGTCTTCCCCGTGTACGCGACCGTCGAGGAGGCCGTCCGGCACCCGGGGAATCGGCTGCCTCCCGGCGGATAGGCCCCGGAACACCGGGTACACGCGTCGGCAAGAGCAGCTCACACTTGTCCGGGACGTCGGCATGTACCCCTCTCACGCCATCACGGCCGTCGACCGCCGCCGGCTGGCCTTCCCGCTCGGAGGCGGTTCGGGCTGCGTGAGCGAGGGCATCGTCTTCGCTCGCCGCAGTCTCGCCGGCTGGCACCTCGAGAGCGCCGTCGCCGGCACTGCGGCGGCCGACGCGGTGATGGTCGCGGCCGAGCTGCTGGCCAACGCCGTCGACCACGCCGGGGGACCGCTCGCCCTGGACCTCGGCCGACACGGCGGACACCTGCGGGTCGCCGTCACCGATCCGAGTTCCGCCCCGCCCCACCTGCACGAGCAGTACCGCCCCGATGCCGTGAACGGCCACGGCCTGGTCATCGTGGACCGGGTGGCCGAGGCCTGGGGCTGCACCTTCCACGACGGCGGCAAGACGGTCTGGGCCGACCTCGCCCTTCCCCCGGCGGGCGGACCCGACCCCGGCCGGGCGCGCCGGGCCGCGCTCGCCGACCCGGACCCGCTCTTCGACAACTGACGGCCGCCGGGCGGAGCCGTTGCGAGCCGACGAAGGCCGGCCGGCCGAGTACGGGCACGTCCTCGGGGCCACCGAGCACTGCCTCGGCTGCGGCGAGGCACGGGCGGGGCCGCGCGTTCCGCCTCCAGCCAGGCGGTGCGCGGCCCTGTCATGCATCTGGCCCCGTTGTGCGGCCGCAAACGCCCGCAGCCGGGTAGACGCGTGCGTGCCCGCGGCAACCGGTCGGCACCGGGCCGAGGTGAGGAGGATCCGTCATGAAGAGGCACCGGCAGACACCGCCCGAGACCCGCGGCGCAGCCGCGCAGCCGCGCCGGGAGGTGAAGCCGCAGGACGAAGCCGCCGGCGACCGTTCCTACGGCGACCGCGCGTCCGAAGCCGACCCCGACCCCGCCCCCGAAGGCCGGCGGACCCGCGACGACACCGCCCCGCACGAGCGCTACGACGCGACGGCCGAGGCCGCCGACAGGGCCCGCCGCACCCCCGGACAGCCGGAGGACCCGTCCGCACCCCCCGACCGCTGATCCCGCGCCGGAGCCTGCACCGGTCATTGCGGACGGACGGGAGCCAAGGACCTCCGGCCGCCCGCGTCCCGACCGTCCTCCGGGAGCCCCGCGTCGGGGTCGTCGATCCGGGGGCGGGCCCGGTCGACGACGAATACGCGGTCGGTCTCGGTCAGCCGGAGCAGCTGGCGCATCTGGCGGACGGGGGCGGCCAGGCGGAACGCGATCCCGGCCCCGAGCGCGGCTTCTCGGCCGCGCAGCAGCTCGTTGAGCCCCGCGGCGGCGCAGAATTCCAGCCCGCTGCAGTCCACCACCACGGCGGCCGCGGCAGGCTCGGCGGTCACCGCCTTGAGGATGGCCGCACGCAACCGGTCGGCGGTGTCCATGTCGGCATCGCCGGCGACTTCCACGACTCGCACACCATCCGGGCCGGTGCGGTGGGTGATGCGGAGCTCGGGTCGCACATCGGTCTCCTGCCGATAGGTTCGTCTGCCTCTGACATCCCTGCCTTGAAAGCCTGGACGGTTCCGCGCACCGGCCGCAGCCCCCGGAGCGAAGACCACGGCTTCCGGCAGGTCGTCCGACGAAATGGCCGCCCGTGTCGGCCCGTCCCGGCAGGCGTGCACGGCGCCGCCCGGCGTTCGTTTGCGGCACGGGCACCCCGGCGTAGCGTCGGTGGTGGTGACCGTGCGCGGGACCGGTGCTCCACCCGGGACCTCGCGGGCCGGAAGGACGTGATCACCATGCCCGAGGCGCCGACGCGCTGGCTGCTGACCTTCCCCGGGACACCGGGTGCACACGGCGAGCAGGACACGGTCGTCGTGGAGGTCCAGGCCGGCATCGGCCCCCACGGTCAGCCGGTCTATGCCGATGCCGGGGGCACGGTCCGCGTGGAGATCGCTGACAGCGGCGTCGTCCATCTGCTGGCCTGCGAGGGCCGGCCCGAACCGGACACACCCGTGCACGCCCAGCCGCTTCCCTGACCACGGGGCGCACGCGCTCTTGACGGCGAGCGGATGCGGGTCGAAACTCCGGCAGGAGGACCTCGAGCAGGGGCGGGAGAGCAGTGAGGCAGACCGGGCCGGTCACCGCGAGCGCGGCTCAAGCCGTGCGGCTGCTCCCGATGCTGACGTCCCGTCGCCACATCGACCTGCTGCGGGTGTGCAGCAGTCTGGGAGAAGCAGCTCGCCGCAGCGGCGGCCACGCGGCCTGACGGCCTTGCTCCGGATCAGGAGCCCCCTTTTCCTGCGGCCCCCGGCCGCCCCTTCACCCCCACCGGACACCCGGCACGCCGGTTCGCGAGCCGCGCAGCCTGGGAGACTCTCATGCCCGCCTCGTTCCCCTCCGTCGCCGTGCCCGCCTTCCGCGCCAGGATCGGGCGCGACGCCCGCAGCGGGTACGGCGCCGTGCCGCACCGCTACCGGCTCCACCTCGCCCTCTCCTGTCCGCACTGTCTGCAGATCGCCGTCACCCACAGCCTGCTCGGCCTCGAAGGAACGCTCCCGGTGACCTGGCTGCCGGCGCTGCCCGACGACGGCGACGGCGGATACCTGGCGCTGCGGCCGCTGTACGACTCCAGTGCGCACCGGCACCGCGGGCCGGCCGCGGCGCCCGTGCTCGGCGACGACTGGAGCGGACGGATCGTCAGCACCGACAGCGGCGAGATCCTCACCGACCTGGCCCGGTGGTTCGACCGGGACGGGACGGACCTCCGGCCGCAGGGGTCCGGCACCGCCGTCGAGGCCGTGCGGCAGCTGTGCGAGCGGAGCATCGACGTCCCGGCCCAGCGCGCAGGCCTGGCCGGTATCGACCCGGCCGCGCACGAGGCGGCCCTGCGGAGCCTGCTGGACGGGCTCGGCGCGCTGGAGCAGCGTCTCGCCACCGGGGAGTACCTGCTGGGCGAGGGGGTGACCCTGGCGGACGTGCGGGTATGGGCGAGTCTGGTGGAGCTGGACACCGTGCACCGGTGGCACCTGAACGCCGCCGCCGTGGACCGGATCGCCGACCACCCCCGGGTGTGGGCCTACGCCCGCAGGCTGGCCGCCCACCCCGCCTTCGGCCGCCATCTCGACCTGGACGGCATCGCCCGCCGTCACCACGCCCACTGTCGGGGCGAGGAGGCCGCGGGAGCGGCGATGCCGATCGTGGACTGGGCGGCGTCCGCGCGGGCGCAGGTCGGCGTGGCCGGCTGAACGGGCCCCGAGCACCGGCCGGCGTCCTCCGGGCCGACCGGTGCTCGGGCAGGTGCTAGCTCAGCGTCCGCAGCGCCGCGGCGTCGAACGGCTTCAGCTCCTCGTGCCGCCCCTGGAGGACCTTCACCGCCCAGTCCGGGTCCTGGAGCAGGGCGCGGCCGACGGCGACCATGTCGAACTCGTCGCGCTCCAGCCGGTCCAGCAGGTTGTCGATGCCCTGGACCGGGGAGCCCTCGCCGATGAAGCCGCGGATGAAGTCGCCGTCCAGGCCGACGGAGCCGACGGTGATGGTGGGCCTGCCGGTGAGCTTCTTGGTCCAGCCCGCGAGGTTCAGGTCCGAACCCTCGAACTCGGGGATCCAGTAGCGGCGGGTGGAGGCGTGGAAGGCGTCGACGCCGGCGGCGGCCAGCGGGGCCAGGATCGCGTCCAGCTCCTCCGGGGTCTCGGCGAGCCGTGCGTCGTACGCCTCCTGCTTCCACTGCGAGTAGCGGAAGATGATCGGGAAGCCGGCGGAGACGCGCTCGCGGACGGCGGCCACGATCTCGGCCGCGAACCGGGTGCGGGCCACCGGGTCGCCGCCGTAGCCGTCGGTGCGGCGGTTCGTCCCCGCCCAGAGGAACTGGTCGAGCAGGTAGCCGTGCGCGCCGTGCAGCTCGACGCCGTCGAAGCCGATGCGCTCGGCGTCCGCCGCGGCGTCCGCGAAGGCGCCGATGACGTCGTCCAGGTCGCTCCGGGTCATCGCCCGGCCGTCCTCGGTGCCGTCGATCCGGAGGCCGGAGGGGCCCACCGCGGGGGCGTCGGCGTACGGCGGCTCGCCCTGCTTGCGCACCATGCCGATGTGCCACAGCTGGGGCACGATGGTGCCGCCCGCCGCGTGGACGGCCTCGGCGACCTCCGCCCAGCCCGCGAGCTGCTCCTCGCCGTGGAACCGCGGCACACGGTCGCTCTGCCCCGCCGATTCGTGACCGACGTAGGTGCCCTCGGTGACGATCAGGCCCACGCCCGCGGCGGCGCGGCGGGCGTAGTACGAGCGCACGTCCTCGCCGGGGACGCCGCCCGGCGAGAACATCCGCGTCATCGGCGCCATGGCGATCCGGTTGGGCACGGTCAGGCCGTTCAGCGCGACGGGCCGGGACAGGAGTTCGGCCGCGCGGGAGGCGGACGGTGCGGTGGCGGTCATGAGTCCTCGCAGGCACTGGGCGACAGATGCATGTGCATTTACTTCGTCGTGTGCCAACCGCCCTGCCTGCCGGGACATTCCTCCCGTCGGCAGCGCCGCGCCGTGATCGTCGTCACACCGCTGCCGGTGGGGCGTCCGCGGGGCTTGCGGACGTGCGGGCCGCGGATCGGGGCAGGGTGCGGCAAGGGGCAGGGCGCGACAAGGGGGCGCGGGGCACTGCACAGTTCCCCGCGCCCCTGCGGGGCACTACGCGAAGGTGAACCAGTTGATGTTGACGAAGTCGGCGGGCTGGCCGCTGTTGAAGGTCAGGTAGACGTCGTGGGTGCCGGTGGTGCGGCTGATGTCGGCGGGGACGGTGCGCCAGGCCTGCCAGCCGCCGGTGTTGGCGACGGCGAAGCTGCCGACCGGGGTGGCCGTGGGGCTGCCGAGCCGGACCTGGACCAGGCCGCTGACCCCGGCGGCCGCGCCGGACGCGACGCGGGCGCTGAAGCGGGTGGCACCGCCGGTGCCGAAGGCGACGGACGAGAACTTGAGCCAGTCGCCGTTGGACAGCCAGCCGACGTCGGAGCCGCCGCCGGTGTCGGAACAGGCCTCGACCTGGGCTCCCGACTGGGCGTTGAACGACTCGGCCTGGATGGTGGCGAAGGCGCTGCCCGCGCCGCCCGTGGCGGTGGCGGTCGGCGTCGGGGTCGGCGTGCTGCCGCCACCGCCGGCCCCGCCTCCGACGGTGATGGTCCACCGGCCGGGACTGCCGGACTGCACCTTGCCCTCGAAGTCCACCCCGGCCGGGTGCACGTCGTCGTAGGGGAAGGCGTACCCGAGGTGGTCGGGGGTGGTGTTGTGCAGGATGCGGGCGTAGTGGTTGGTCCGCGGCCGGGTGTAGAAGGCGGCCGGGTTCTCGGCGGTCGGCTGGTTGGGGTTGTCCAGCAGCGTGGTGCGGTTGAAGGCGGCGGCGAGCCGTGCGCTGAGGTTGCCCATCTGGTCGTTGCCGGTGGTGAAGGGCGCGTCGCTGCAGGAGAAGATCGAGAGGGTCGACGGCTTGGCGAAGCTGCCGACCCCCGGGAAGGTGAGCGTGTCGCCGTTCACCCGGCCGGTGACGGTGCCCCAGGTGAACTGGGTGTCGATGCGCAGGTCGGTGGAGCGGTACTTGTTCCAGACCTCGTCGACGTAGCTGTCGAAGTAGCCGCGGAAGAGCGCGTTGTTGCCGCGGATCGCCAGGTTGGGGCTGAGCACGCGCAGGTCGGCGCCGTTCTTGCTGACGATCAGCTTGCTCCAGTCGCTGCCGTCGGCCGCGGACTGGGCCCGCAGCGCGGCGGCGACCCGCGACAGCCCGTCGGAGGGCAGCCCGCGCACCGTCTGGGTGCCCTGCCCGGTCTCCAGCTGGAAGGCGATCGGCAGCGAGACCATGTCGACGAACGTGATGTTGGCGTACAACTGGTCGTTGTTGAAGGTGAATTCGCAGAAGTCGTGGTGGACGTTCGCGTTGGGGTCGGAGGGGTTGCTCACCGACGGCAGGGCCAGGCCGCCGCCGCGGTTCATCAGGAAGGTGAGCTTCGCGCCGACGGAGAAGTAGATGCGGCCGCTGTCCAGGTGCGGCAGGGTCACCCTCCGCGCCCCGGCGCCGGACGCGTTGAGCGGGATGGCGCAGTCGACCCCGAGCGGGGTCTGGTCGTTGGCCGGGGACGGTGGGTGGTACAGGGTGGAGCCGTTGGCCTGGATGAAGGCCCAGTTGCCGCCGGCCGCGGGGTCGCGGCCCAGCACGTAGGCGTACACCGTGTTGTTGCCGGTGGTGTTGACCAGGTCCAGGGGGAGCGTGGCGGTGGTGGACGCGTCGGCGCCCACCTCGAGCCAGGTCGCAACGGCGGGCACGGCCAGGGCCAGGCCTGCGGTTGCGGTGAGGAGTTTTCTGCGGGACATCGTGCGCTGGTGGCGTGCCGTCATGGTGGGGGTCCGTTCTCCGCGAGGTCGGGTGGGGAGCGGTCGGGTGCAGGGAGGGAAGGGAAGGAACGGCGGGAGGGTTCTGCCGGCGGGGTGTGCCGGTCAGCCGACCGTCCACTTCTGGTTGGCGCCGCCGGTGCAGGTCCAGGTCTGCAGCCGGGTGCCGTCGGCCGAGGAATTGCCCTTGGCGTCCAGGCACTTGTTGGCGCCGGTGTTGGTGAGGTCGTGCGCGGCGGTGTACGCCCACTTCTGGGCGTTGGTGCCGTTGCAGGTGTAGAGCTGGACGACGGCGCCGTCCGCGGTGGAGCCGCCCGCCACGTCCAGGCACTTGCCGAGGGCGCGGACGGTGCCGTCGCCGCCGACGGTCCACTGCTGGGCGGCGTTGCCGGTGCAGTTGTGCAGCTGGACGGGGGTGCGGTCGGCGCTGGAGCCGCCGGCGACGTCGACGCACATGCCGCCGATGCCGCGGATCGGGCGCGCGGCGGGGGCGGGGGTGCTGCCGGAGCCGGAGGCACGGACGTAGTCGACGATCATCGTCTGCGGGAAGGCCGTGGAACCGTCCGGGCTGCCGGGCCAATCGCCGCCGACCGCCAGGTTCAGGATGGCGAAGAACGGGTGGTCGAAGACCCACTTGTTGCCGCCGGTGTCGGCGGGGGTGCGGGTCTCGTACGTGGTGCCGTCCACCGACCAGACGATGGAGTTGGGGCTCCAGTCGACGGCGAACACGTGGAAGTCGTCGGCGAACGCGCGGCCGCCGGGCAGGTTGTACGCGGCGCCGAGGCCGCCCGCTCCGGAGTAGCCGGGGCCGTGCACCGTGCCGTGCACGGTGTTGGGCTCGCGGCCGATGTTCTCCATGATGTCGATCTCGCCGCTGTTGGGCCAGCCGACGGTGCCGAGGTCGTTGCCGAGCATCCAGAAGGCGGGCCAGATGCCCTGGCCGCGGGGGATCTTGATGCGGGCTTCGAAGCGGCCGTACGCCTGGGTGAAGGTCTTGGCCGTGTTCAGCCGGGCCGAGGTGTACTGGCACTGCCCGTACCAGCAGCCGAGGCCGGCGTCGGTGTTCTTCCGCGCGGTGATGACCAGGTGGCCCTGGCCGTCGAGCGCGGCGTTCGAGGTGCTGTTGGTGTAGTACTGCAACTCGTGGTTGCCGAAGCCCGAACCACCGGTCTCCAGCGTCCACTTGGCAGGATCGGGAGCACGGCCGGCCGGGCCGTCGAACTCGTCGGACCAGGTCTGTGCGGCGACCGCGGCACCGGCCCGTGAGGCGACCGAGCCGGCGGAGGACATGAGCACCGCCGCGACCAGGGCGGTGGTGACGACGAGCACCAGTCCGCCGAAGGACCAGCGTCGTGCGCGATGAGCGGCAGCCATGGGCATGCACCCCTTGTCTGGGGGACGGGGAAGGGAGTGACCGGGCAGGGCGAACCATCGGGCTGTCATGTGAGAGCGCTCTCAGACATGACGCGGCGTCGCCCGTGGGCACTGAGTATTACGGAGGGGTAATCGCCATGGCAACGTCAGCCGTCGGTGCTTACCCGCCTCTGACCTGCGGTTTTCTCTCGCGGCCTGCAGCTTAACGCTCTCTTAAGGCTGACTTGATGTGCAGAGAGGGCTCTCAGGCGGTGCCCGGTGGGCCCGCTGACGTGCCGTCGGAGCAGGCCCCGACGGCTGTTCGTCGGCGGCCGTTCGTCGGCGGCCGGTTCCGGCGGCTCCCGGTGTGAAGCTCGGCCCGACTGCAGCCGCCCGTCGGCGCGGGAACAGCCCGAGCGGCGGTTCTGCCGCTATGCAGAGGGCATGCCCTTCACGCACCTGAGCGCTCCCCCGCCCGACGGCCGGCCGCAGCGCGGTACCCCTGCGCGCCGCGGACGCGTCCCGGCGCACCGTCCGGCACGCATCGGTGCGGCATGCCGGTGAGACGGCCCCGGCCGCGCCGGACGACCGCGGCGACGGACCGGGCGGGCGCACCGCCCGGGCTGCGCCGCCTCTCCGACTACGCCTGGCGGCTGCTGGTCGTGGCCGCGGCCGGGTACCTGGTGCTCGCGCTGCTGGGGCGGTACCACCTGATCACCCTGGCCGCCTTCCTCGCCCTGGTGATCACCTCGGTGATCCGGCCGGTGGTCGACCTGATGGCCCGTCTCGTCCCGCGGCCGCTCGCGGTGCTGGTCGGACTGCTCGGCGCGGTGCTGGTGCCGGCCGGGCTGCTGGCCCTGATCGGCGAGAACGTCGCCGACCAGGTGCCCAGACTGACCAGGGAGTTCCAGAGCGGTCTGGACGAGCTGGAGGACGCGGCGCAGGGCCCGCCCTTCCACATCGCCCGCTCGACCTTCGACGACCTCCAGCACAAGGTCGCCACCTACCTCTCCGAACACCGCTCCACACTGATCAGCACCGCGGTGAGCGGCGCCGGCCGGGTGGTGGAACTGGCGACCGGTGCGGCGCTGGCGGTGTTCATGTCGGTGTTCTTCCTGCACTCCGGGGACCGGATGTGGCGGTGGGCCGCGGAGCAGCTGCCGGCCGCGGCCGGCGACCGCATGTTCCGCGGCGGGCGCGTCGCCTGGCGGACCTTCGCCGGCTACACCCGCGGCATCTTCATCGTCGCCGCGACCAATGCCGTCCTGGTCGGCATCGCCCTGTTCTTCCTCGGGGTGCCGCTCGCCCTGCCGCTGACCGTCCTGGAGTTCTTCGCCTCCTTCGTCCCGCTGGTCGGCTCGCCGGTCGCGATGCTCGTCGCCTCGCTGGTGGCGCTGGCCGCCAAGGGGCCGGTCATCGCGATCGTCGTCCTGCTGCTGATCGTGGTGATCGGCCAGATCGAGGGCCACCTGCTGCACCCGATCGTGATGAGCTGGGCGGTCAGCCTGCACCCCGTGGTGGTCGCCGTCTCGGTCCTCGTGGGCAGCATCTCCGCCGGGGTCATCGGTGCCGTGGTCGCCGTCCCGATCGTCTCCGTGGTCTGGGCGGTCACCACCGAACTCCGGGGCCCGCGGCCGCAGAGCGGGCCCGGGCGCACGGGCAGCCCGTAGGGGCGCTCCAGGGACGTTGAGGTGCCCCCACGCGCCCCTGTGGCACATCTACGCGCAGGAGGGACACAGGCCGCGGTAGGTGACTTCGGCCTCGGCGACGGTGAAGCCGAACCGCTCCTCCAGCGGGAGGCGGGCCAGCGGGTCGCCGGTCGGGTGGACGTCGCGGATGGTGCCGCAGCCGGAGCACACCAGGTGCTGGTGCGGTTGGTGCGCATTGGGGTCGTACCGCTTGGCGCGGCCGTCGGTGGAGACCTCCTTGACCTCGCCGAGCGCGACCAGTTCGCCGAGGGTGTTGTAGACGGTGGCCCGGGAGATCTCGGGGAGCCGCTGTGCCGCGCGGGCGTGCACCTCGTCCGCGGTGAGGTGCACGTGGTCGCCGTCGAGGACCTCCGCCACGGCACGGCGCTGGGCCGTCATCCGCCAGCCGCGTCCGCGCAGCCGTTCCAGCAGGTCGCTCATATTGGCCCACCAATTCAGGCTCGGCGGGCGTCCGGCATTTCGGCAATGGCGATCCGGGCGCCCGCGGGATATGGCTCTGGTGTGATTCTTGACTTGGATTCCGTCCATCGTAGGATCGGACTCGACGACAGCCAAGGGACAGGAGGGGCCAGTACGGCGGGGGAGTGAGGAACAACGGGGCCGCGATCGTCCGATCGGCGGTTCCGGAGCCGCCCCCTGCCTTCTGCGACCTGCCCGTTCCGCCGCCGCAGTTCCCGAGGACCGTGATCCGCCTTTCAGGGAAGGATTCCCATGTCTGAGAACCACGATGCGATTGTCGTAGAGGCGAAGACGGAGGGCGGAGGTGGCTGCCCGGTCGACCACGGGCGCGCGCTGCATCCCACCCAGGGCGGCGGAAACCACCGGTGGTGGCCGGAACGGCTCAATCTGAAGATCCTCGCCAAGAATCCCGCCGTGGCGAATCCCTTCGGCGATTCGTTCGACTATGCCGAGGCATTCAACACGCTCGACCTCCCGGCCGTGAAGCGGGACATCGAAGAAGTGCTGACGACGTCGCAGGACTGGTGGCCGGCCGACTTCGGCCACTACGGCGCGTTCATCATCCGGATGGCCTGGCACAGCGCCGGCACGTACCGCATCAGCGACGGCCGCGGCGGCGCCGGGGCGGGCCAGCAGCGGTTCGCACCCCTCAACAGCTGGCCGGACAACGGGAACCTCGACAAGGCCCGCCGCCTGCTCTGGCCGGTCAAGAAGAAGTACGGCAGGAGCCTCTCCTGGGCCGACCTCATGATCCTCGCCGGCAACGTCGCCCTGGAGTCGATGGGCTTCGCGACCTTCGGCTTCGGCGGCGGGCGCGAGGACGTCTGGGAGCCAGACGAGGACGTGTACTGGGGCCCGGAGACCACCTGGCTCGGCGACGAGCGGTACACCGGCGACCGCGTCCTGGAGAATCCGCTCGGCGCGGTCCAGATGGGCCTCATCTACGTCAACCCCGAAGGCCCGAACGGCACTCCGGACCCGATCGCGGCGGCCCGCGACATCCGCGAGACCTTCCGCCGGATGGCGATGAACGACGAGGAGACGGTCGCCCTGATCGCCGGCGGCCACACCTTCGGCAAGACCCACGGCGCCGGCCCCGCGGAGAGCGTCGGCCCGGACCCGGAGGCCGCCCCGATCGAGGCGCAGGGCCTCGGCTGGGCGAGCACCTTCCGCACCGGCAAGGGCGGCGACGCGATCACCAGCGGCCTCGAGGGCATCTGGACGAACACGCCGACGACCTGGGACAACAGCTTCTTCGAGATCCTCTTCGGCTACGAGTGGGAGCTCTTCCGGAGCCCCGCCGGCGCCCACCAGTGGCGGCCGAAGGACGGCGCCGGGGCGGGCACCGTGCCCGACGCCCACGACCCGTCGAAGCGCCACGCCCCGACGATGCTGACGACCGACCTCTCGCTGCGCTTCGACCCGGTCTACGAGCCCATCTCACGGCGTTTCATGAACGACCCCAACGAGTTCGCGGACGCCTTCGCCCGGGCCTGGTACAAGCTGACCCACCGCGACATGGGCCCGATCACGCGCTACCTCGGCCCCGAGGTCCCGACCGAGGTGCTGCTCTGGCAGGACCCGGTCCCCCCGGTGACGCACGCGCTCGTCGACGCCGCCGACACCGCCGCGCTCAAGGCCGAGGTCCTCGCCTCGGGCCTCACCGTGCAGCAGCTGGTGTCCACCGCGTGGGCCTCGGCCTCGTCCTTCCGCGGCAGCGACAAGCGCGGCGGCGCCAACGGCGCACGCATCCGCCTGGAGCCGCAGCGCGGCTGGGAGGCCAACGACCCCGACCGGCTGGCGGGGGTGCTGAGCACCCTCGAGGGCATCCAGCGGTCCTTCAACGCCCGCGGCAACGGCAAGCAGATCTCGCTCGCCGACCTGATCGTCCTCGCCGGCGGCGCCGCCGTGGAGAAGGCCGCCGAGGACGCCGGACACGACGTCGAGGTCCCCTTCACGCCCGGCCGCACCGACGCCGCGCAGGAGCAGACCGACGTGGAGTCCTTCGCCGCCCTCGAACCGACCGCGGACGGCTTCCGCAACTACCTCGGGAAGGGCAATCGGCTGCCGGCCGAGTACCTGCTGCTCGACAAGGCGAACCTGCTCACGCTCAGCGCCCCGGAGATGACGGCCCTCCTCGGCGGCCTCCGCGTCCTGGACGCCAATTACCGGCAGTCGCCGCTCGGCGTCCTCACCGCGACCCCGGGGAAGCTGACCAACGACTTCTTCGTCAACCTGCTCGACCAGGGCACCACGTGGCAGGCGGTCGCCGGGGACGCCAACGCCTTCGAGGGCCGCGACGCCGTCACCGGCGCGCCGAAGTGGACGGCCAGCCGGGTCGACCTCGTCTTCGGGTCGAACTCCGAGCTGCGCGCGGTCGCCGAGGTCTACGCGAGCGACGACGCCGAGGAGAAGTTCGTGGCGGACTTCGTCGCGGCCTGGGTCAAGGTGATGAACCTGGACCGCTTCGACCTCTCCTGATCCGCACCTGATCCGCAGCGCCGGGGCCGGCCCCGGCGCTGCGGAAATCCGGGCGACAGGACGAGGGGCCGCTGTCTAGCATCGGGCCGCGCATGCCGTTCCGCTGTTGTTGATTGGCCCCTCCCGTGAAATCCCTCCTTCCCCGCCTGCTGCGCGACGAGCCGCAGTTCGCCCGCCTCTTCGCCGGGCAGTCGCTGTCCGTGCTGGGCGACCGCGTCACCTTCGTGGCCATGCCCTTCGCGGTGCTCTCGGTGGGCGGGTCCGCCTCCGACGTCGGGCTGGTGACCGCCGCCGCGCTCGCACCGCTGCTGCTGTTCACCCTGGCCGGCGGGGTGTGGGCCGACCGCCTGCCGCGCCACCGCATCATGCTGGTCTCCGACCTGGTGCGCTGCGCCGTGCAGGCCACGGCGGCCGCCCTGCTGATCACCGGTGCCGCCCGCGTCCCGCACCTGGCCCTGCTGATGGGCCTCTTCGGTACGGCGGAGGCGTTCTTCACGCCCGCCGCCACCGGTCTGCTGCCACTGGTCGTGCCGCGGGAACGGCTGCGCGAGGCCAATGCCCTGCAGGGCTTCGTCCAGTCCTCCGGGCTGCTGGTCGGCCCGGCAGTGGCCGCCCTGCTGGTCGCACTGCTGGGCCCGGGCGGTGCCCTGGCCTTCGACGCGGCGACCTTCGCGGTCGGCGCGCTCTCCCTGGCCGGGCTCAGGCCCCGCCGTGAGGAGGCGTCCGGCACCGGCGGCAGCACCTTCCTGGCCGAGCTCAGGGCCGGCTGGGCGGAGGTCCGCACCCGGGCCTGGGTGTGGTCCGGCCTGGCCGCGGCCGCGGTCTACCACGTGGTCGTCCTCCCGGCGGTCTTCGTGCTGGGCCCCGTCCTCGCCGAAAGCGAATGGGGCGGCGCGGCGGGCTGGTCGCTGGTGGTGGCGGCCTTCGGCATCGGCTCGGTCGTGGGCAACATCTGCGCCTACCGTCTGAAGTCGCAGCGTCCGATGGCCGTGGCGGCCCCCGCACTCGCGGTGGCCTCCTGCCAGGCGGCGATCATCGGCTCGGGCGGATCGCTCGCCCTGGTCGCGGCCCTCGAGGCCGTCACCGGGGTGGGGGTGGCCCTGTTCTTCGTCCTGTGGGAGACCGCCCTGCAGACGCACGTGCCCGGCGCCGCCCTGTCCCGGGTCAGCTCCTTCGACAGCCTGCTGTCCGCCGGGCTGATGCCGCTCGGCCTCGCCGTGGCCGGGCCGGTGTCCGCCTCGCTGGGCGTGCACTCGACCCTCTGGGCGATGACGGCCGTGGCCGTCCCGACGGCACTCGCCCTGCTGTGCGTCCCTGCCGTCCGGCGCCTTCCCGCGGTGGCCGGCGCAGCCTGAGGGCTTGCGTCAAACGCACTCGGGTACCTCTTGCGGGGTGCCCGAGTGCCCTTGAAGCCAACCTCGAACAGCCCGGTCGGCGCCGACAACAGGCTGGACGGGTGCACCGTCAGCAGCGGCCTCCTCGATGTTCCGGATCCGATCGGCGATGGACGGGCCGGTGACCACCTCCACCTGGACGCTGCACGGCCACCTGGACGGCCGGACGCCGGCCTGCGCACTGCCGAGCGACAGCGGCTCCGACCCCCGGTCCGTCCCGGCCGACGGCACGGGCACCCCCGACTGCTTGCCGAGGCCGCCCTGGCCCCGGCGGCCATCGGTTGAGGGCAGCTACAAGGGGCGGAGGGCGGACCGGGACGGGGCTGGCCCTCCGCCGCAGGGCAGCCCGTCGTCGCCCCACTCCCAGTAGAGGCCGTAGACGCCGGGCTCGGCGTCGGGGAGCACGGCGCAGGCGTGGCCCGCCGGTGAGATCCGCAGCTCCTCGACGGCCTGCGGCGGTGCATCGTGGCAGGGCCGGAAGGCGACCTGGCAGCTCGCGGGCAGCATCCGGCTGTCGAAGCGTGCCCGCAGCACCAGGTTCTTGCCCGGGAACCGCACCATCCGCTGGTACTGCGTGGCGACCTCTGCCGAGGGGCAGGCGTAGCTGAACTCGACGACCGCCGACTGCCCCGGCTGCAGCGGCAGGTCGAAGAGCAACTCGGTGGCCGTGAAGCCGTGTTCGCGGTCGGTCCGGCGCCGGCCCGCGCGGCAGCCCACCAGGTTGAAGACGCCGACGTCCGAGTCCTCCGGCACCTCGGGCTCCGCCCGGGTCAGCAGGATCAGCCGGTCCGCGCCGGAGGCCAGCGCGCGGACGATCTGCAGGACGTCGATCCGCCGCTCCTCCCGCCGGGGCCCGATGTGGACGTCGACCCGGGTGTGCAGGCTCTCCACCCGGCCGTTGGTCCGCGGGTCGAAGTCGGCGAGCACGCCCGCCACCGCCGGATCGCCGAAGGTGCTGACGTGGTCGAGCGAGCCCGGCACGTGGTCGATCCAGCGGCCGCGCGGCCGGCGCGGCCCGAGCAGGACGATCAGCGAACCCGGCCGCAGCCCCAGTACCGCCTCCAACGCCCTGACGGCGGTCAGCGATTCGGGCCGCTCGGGTCTGCTGCGGCCGCGCTGCCAGTAGCTCAGACTGGAGACGCTGACCCGCAGGCCGCGCCGGGTGAGTCTGCGCTGGATGCCTTCGAGGCTCAACCCGCTCTCCCGGATCGCCGTCCGCAGCGCGAGCTCGAACGGTCCCGAACGGAGGACCTGGGCGAGCTCCGCGGACGGCGCGGGACGGAGCGTGCTGGGTGATGGACGGCTCAGGGCGCACACCTGCCTCCCACCGGGACCGCCGAGGGTCGCGGTCGTTGCGATTGCGAGGAATCTACCTGCGGAGCATGCGGCGAGCCAGGGAGGAAGGCGCCCCGAATGGGGCGCTTGTGTGGGGAATCATGTGAAGTCTGGAGTTTTGGTGGTGAGTTGAGGATGCAGGCGTGGGGTTGGTGACGGTGTCCGGGCGGTCCGGATGCGCCAAGGCCTGTTACTCCGAGTTACCCTGACGGACCGTCGGCCACTTCAGTTCGATCTCCAACTCGACCTCTCCCTCGCCCACTTCCACTTCGAGCTCGGCCTTGAGCTCGTCCGGGACGCGCAGGCTGAGCACACCGGGGCCGAGCTCCAACTCGGCCTCTCCGCCGTGGCGCAGGGCGGCCGCCAGGGCCTCCAGCTGCGCTGCGGCCTCGACGCGCGAAAGCGAGCGCTTCTCTTCGAACTTGAGGTCCTTCACTGCTGCCTCCGGTCGGTCGGTGCGAAGGTCGCGGACGTGTCCCCGTCGAGCGGGACGCCGTTGCTGCGCAGCACGTCGCGGACGTCCAGGATCAACGGGAACACCTCGTTGTTCCGGTCCGCGCCCTGCTCGTCCCATGCGCGCTGCTCGGCCTCGACCGCCATCCGGTCCTGGGCGAACACCCGCTCGGTGAAGCGCCGGATGAACGGCCACGCCAGCTGGATCGCCCCGGGGACCGGCGGTTTGGCGATCATCAGCAGGCCGTAGGCGTGGTTGGTGCGCTGCTCCGCGTCCTCCGGCACGTAGGCGGCCCAGAGGGAGAAGGCCGGCAGGTCGGCACCCTCGGGGACGTCCTGCAGCGTCTGGTACGGGTACTCGGTGCGGATGGTGACGACGTCGGGCCTCTGCTTGCCGCCGAGCCCCTCCGCGGACAGCAGGCCCGCACCGCGGTCCTTCCGGCCCCCGGCCGGCACGAACAGGTACCGGGCCTCCACGAACCGCGGACCGCTCTCGTACCCCAGCAGCTCCGGCTGGATCCTGCCCAGCACCCCGCGGTGCAGGAACTGGTGGTTCATGTCCAGCAGGTTCTCGTGCATGAACGAGTAGTGGCAGCGCACGGTGCGGGAGAAGGTCATCGTCCGGTGCGAGGGCGAGGCGTACTGCGGCAGCACCGGGAACGGCGCGGACTCGGCCTTCTCCGGGTCGCCGGGGAAGACGAACACCAGCCCGTAGGCCTCGCGGACCGGGTACGAGGCCACCCCGCGCGGCGGCCGCTCGCAGCCCTTCGGCAGGTAGGGGATCTGCGAGATGCGGCCGTTTCCGCGGTAGGCCCAGGCGTGGTAGCAGCAGCGCAGCACCTCGCCCTCGACGACACCCATGCTCAGCGGCACCTGGCGGTGCGCGCACCGGTCCTCCAGGGCGTACACCCGGCCGCTCCGGCCGCGGTACAGCACGATCCGCTCACCGGCGAACACGGCGGCGAACGTGCGCTGCTTCGCCACCCGGCGCGACACGGCCACGGGGTACCAGAAGTCCGGGTTGATCCCGATGCGGCGGAGGTCGGCGGCGGCGTGGCGGCGATCGCCGTCCGGCCGGACGGGGAACTCCGGCCGGCCGTCGGCGGTACGCCGGTCCACTCCGGGTCGGGCCTCGGTCATGGGGATGCTCCCTTGCATTCGGGCCTGGAGGGCGCAACCGCGGAGGCGTCGGGCGTCCGAGGTGCACACGCGTCCGGGGGATAGGACGCCGCGGTCCGGCGCTCTGCACCGGTCCGGTCCGGCGGCTGCGAACCGTCGGCCGCAGCAGGACTCCACCTCCCCACGGTGGACGGCCGCGCACCGAACGGCAACCGCGGGCTGTTCCGCCAGGAGCGCGGGGCCCGTCAGGAGCGTTCGACGGCCGCCTTGATGCGCTCGCCGAAGGCGGGTGCGTCCTTGCGGGCGGCGTGCAGGGCGGGGCCGAGGAGCAGTTTGCCGATGCCGTGGCCCTCGAGTTCGTTGAAGATCCGTACCCGGGTCCGGCCGTCCGGCAGCGGTTCGAGGTCGTAGCCGCCCTCGGCGGTGATGAGGTTCTTGCTCTGCTCGCTCCACCGCACCGTGCGGGGTGCCTCCAGCCGGGTGATCCGGAACTCCCGGGAGGTCTTCAGGCCGGCATCCTTCACGGTGCTGCGGAAGACCGTGCCGACGGTGGTCGGACCCTCCGGGGTCTTGGTGATCTGCTGGACCCGGGGGCTGAATTCGGCGTCGTTGCGGCCGTCCGCCAGGTAGGCGAAGACCTGCTCCACCGGGCGGTCGATCTCGACGCTCGCCTCGAACTGTCCCGACATGTCCGCTCCTCGCCGTGCGTGGGGGCGTTGCACGGCCAGGATTCCAGAGGTCTCCCGGCCGTGCCTCCCGCTCGTCGGCGCGTGCTCAGCCGATGGCGGACGCGTAGGCCTTCGCCTGCTCGGGCGTCAGCAGGTGGGACACCCGGACGACGACGACCCCCGAGCGGTAGACGTAGTCGGGTCGTGCGCTGCTGCCCGCGGCCTGACCGCTGCCGGGGCCCTGCACCCACGCCTCGGCGTCCTCCGGGGTGGCGAAGACCTCGACCGTGCCGCCGTACGAGACGGCGTCGCGCCGGTGCCCGACGGCGTCCTCCTTGGCCAGCGGGCTGTTCGAGACCCGGGTGTCGTCGAACGCCGTCTTGGAGACGTACTGGTGGGGCTGGCCGAGGCGGCCGTCCGGATCGGTGGTGCCGTCGTAGGTGACCGTCAGCTTCACCGGCAGGCCGGTGGCGAGGAGTTGCTTGGTGACGGCGGTCGCGTCACCGACCGTCCTGGTCGGGCTGTCCGGTGCGGATCCGGCCGACGCCGTGGAACCGGCACTGCCGCAGGCGGTGGCCGCGGCGAGGACGGCGGTGCAGATGAGGGTGGTGGTGCGTCGCTGCATGGGCTCCCCAGGGACGGGTGTGGTGAGGCGCCGACGACCGTATCGCCGCGGCACGCCCCCGCACCGCGGCGTTGCTGAGCTGTGATCCCGAACGACGGGAGATCAACATTCTTCGCAGACAGCCGGGTTGCGGGACGCAGCCGACCGGGAGTGTTCAAAAAGGGCGCTCGGATGGTCCGTTCAGGGGCGCGGGGACTGCGCAGTCCGGGTGTGGGCGTAGCGACTGCACGGGCCGAGCCGTGGACCGTACGGTGACCGCATCCGAATTGCGCAGTTCCGCCCCCGGCCTTCGGCCGGGAGGTGCCCCCAGCGCCCCTTGCGGGGCACTCATGACCTTTGGAGCTGACCGGGGCCGGCCGGTGGGTGTGCGGTTATGCGGTGGCGGCGGCCCGGGTGCGGCGGTAGAGGATCACGCCGGACACTGCGGCCGACGCCAGGGAGGCGCCCACCAGGCCGAGCAGTGCGGCGGAGGAGCCGGAGTCGGACGCGAGCGCGACCGGGGCGGTCGCGAGGGTCGCAGGTGCGGCGGCCGTGCCGTGGTCGTGGTACGCCACGGTGGACTTGGCGGCGTCGGCGGTGAGCTGCTGCTCGGTGGGGTTGCCGGGGGCCGCCGCGGCGGTGCCGCCGAAGTCGACGTCCGAGCAGCCGTAGAAGGCCTCCGGACTGTCGGTGCGCTGCCAGACCATGTAGACCAGCTGGCGGCCGGTCCGGTTGGGCAGGGTGCCGGTGAAGTTGTAGTAGCCGTTGGTCGACGTCCGGCCGGTGGCGTACTGGGCGACCGGGTGGGCGAGGTCGAGGTCGGACCACTTGAGCGGCTGGGTCGGGTTGTAGCCGCTGTTGGTGATGTAGAGCGTCATGACGCCCTGGTGCGGGGCGGTGACACGGAAGTTGAAGGTGTTGGTGCCCGCCGTGACGGCGGTGGCCGGCCAGTCGGTGCGGGCCATGTCGAGCGCCTTGTACTTGTCGCGGTTGGCCGAGCACAGCTTGCCGTCCGGGATGATCTGCTGGCTCTGCCCGTTGGCGTTCGCGATGTTGACCTCGTTCCAGTCGTACAGCGGCTGGGTGCCGCTCATCGCGACGAGGTCCTTGCAGACCTGCGACTTGGGGGTCTCCGGCCCCTCGGCGTAGCAGGCGGCGATGCGGCTGGTGGGGCCGAACATGGCGCCGTGGGCACCGGCGGTGCCGGCGGCCGCGACCAGCGCGCCGGCGGTCAGCGCGCCGGTGGCGAGCAGTCTGCGAGTCCAGGACATGGTTCTCCTCTTGCGAAGCGGGCCGGTTGTGGGGGAGAGGTGCCAGCCCGGGGAGCCTTCGGGCGCGGCGGCACGGACCCGACGCGCCGTCAGCCGCTGGGAGCCTACGATTGGCCTATACCAATTGGCAAGAGGTGTGCGCTCGAAGGAACTTGAGGGGGCACCCGCCGGGGTGCCCCCTCAAGGACGTCGGCCCTGCAGGTCAGCTGCCGATGTAGGCCGCGAGGTGTTCGCCGGTGAGGGTGGAGCGGGCGGCGACGAGATCGGCGGGGGTGCCCTCGAAGACGACCCGGCCGCCGTCGTGGCCCGCGCCGGGCCCGAGGTCGACGATCCAGTCGGCGTGCGCCATCACCGCCTGGTGGTGCTCGATGACGATGACGGACTTGCCGGAGTCCACGATCCGGTCGAGCAGGCCGAGCAGGTTCTCCACGTCGGCGAGGTGGAGGCCGGTGGTCGGCTCGTCGAGGACGTAGACCCCGCCCTTCTCGGTAAGGTGGGTGGCCAGCTTGAGCCGCTGCCGCTCGCCGCCGGAGAGCGTGGTGAGCGGCTGCCCGAGGGTGAGGTAGCCGAGCCCGACGTCGGCGAGCCGCCCGAGGATGCGGTGCGCGGCCGGCGTGTGCGCCTCGCCGCCGCCGAAGAACTCCGCGGCCTCGGTCACCGGCATCGCCAGCACCTCGCTGATGTCGCGGCCGCCGAGGCGGTACTCCAGCACCGACGCCTGGAACCGCTTGCCCTCGCACTCCTCGCAGGTGGTGGAGACGCCGGCCATCATCCCCAGGTCGGTGTAGACGACGCCGGCGCCGTTGCACGTGGGGCACGCACCCTCGGAGTTGGCGCTGAACAGCGCCGGCTTCACCCCGTTGGCCTTCGCGAACGCCTTGCGGATCGGGTCGAGCAGCCCGCTGTACGTCGCCGGGTTGCTCCGCCGCGAGCCGCGGATCGGGGCCTGGTCGATCGAGACCACACCCTCGCCGGCCGCCCCCGACCGGTGCGGCAGCGACCCGTGCACCAGCGAGCTCTTGCCGGACCCGGCGACACCGGTGATGACGGTCAGCACCCCGAGCGGGATGTCGACGTCGACGTCGCGCAGGTTGTTCGCCGTCGCGCCGCGGATCTCCAGGGCACCGGTGGACGTGCGCACCGACCCCTTGAGGGAGGCCCGGTCGTCGAGATGGCGGCCGGTGACGGTGCCGCCGGCCCGCAGCCCCTCGACGGTGCCCTCGAAGCAGACGGCGCCGCCCGCCGAACCGGCGCCGGGGCCGAGGTCGACGACGTGGTCGGCGATCGCGATCATCTCGGGCTTGTGCTCCACGACGAGCACCGTGTTGCCCTTGTCCCGCAGCCGCAGCAGCAGCTCGTTCATCCGCTGGATGTCGTGCGGGTGCAGCCCGATCGTCGGCTCGTCGAAGACGTAGGTGACATCGGTGAGCGAGGAGCCGAGGTGGCGGATCATCCTGACGCGCTGCGCCTCGCCGCCCGACAGCGTGCCCGCCGGCCGGTCGAGCGCGAGGTAGCCGAGGCCGATCTCCGTGAACGAGTCGAGCGTGTGCTGCAGTGCGGCGAGCAGCGGCGCCACCGACGGCTCGGTGACACCGCGGACCCACTCGGCGAGGTCGCTGATCTGCATCGCGCAGGCGTCGGCGATGCTGACCCCGTCGATCTTCGACGACCGGGCCCCTTCGTTCAGCCGGGTGCCGTCGCACTCGGGACACGTGGTGAAGGTGACCGCCCGGTCCACGAACTCCCGGATGTGCGGCTGCATGCCCTCCCGGTCCTTGGCGAGCATCGACTTCTGGATCCGCGGGACGAGCCCCTCGTACGTCATGTTGATGCCCGCGATCTTCATCCTCGTCGGCTCGCGGTACAGGAAGTCGTGTAGCTCCCTCTCGGTGAACGTGCGGATCGGCTTGTCCGCGTCGAAGAAGCCGGACTCGCTGTAGAGCCGGGAGTTCCAGCCGCCCCCCGTGTAGCCGGGGACGGTGATCGCGCCCTCGGAGAGCGACTTGGAGTCGTCGTAGAGCTGGGCGAGGTCGATGTCGGAGACCGCGCCGCGGCCTTCGCAGCGCGGACACATGCCGCCGGTGATGCTGAAGCTGCGCCGCTCCTTCACGGTCTGCCCGCCGCGCTCCACGGTGACCGCGCCCGCTCCGCTGATCGAGGCGACGTTGAAGGAGTACGCCTTGGGCGAGCCGATGTGCGGCTTGCCGAGCCGGCTGAACAGGATGCGCAGCATCGCGTTGGCATCGGTGGCGGTGCCGACCGTCGAGCGCGGGTCGGCGCCCATCCGCTGCTGGTCGACGGTGATCACCGTGGTCAGACCCTCGAGGACGTCGACCTCGGGCCGGGACAGCGTCGGCATGAAGCCCTGGACGAAGGCGCTGTACGTCTCGTTGATCAACCGCTGCGACTCGGCGGCGATCGTGTTGAACACCAGGGAACTCTTGCCCGAGCCGGAGACACCGGTGAACACCGTCAGCCGGCGCTTCGGGATCTCGATGCTGACGTCCTTGAGGTTGTTCTCGCGCGCGCCGTGCACGCGGATCAGATCGTGGCTGTCGGCAACATGGCTCGCGGCCTTGCTCATCGTGTCTCCATCCGTGACGCGGAGCCGCCTCTGCGGTCCCCGCCGGGGTCGCCCGCCTTGATCCAACCAGTTCCGGGCCGGGCGGCCGGGTGTTTTTCCGCGGCGGACGCTCAGCTCGTCCCGTTGAAGCGGATCATGTTGCCCGCCGGGTCGCGGAAGGCGCAGTCGCGCACGCCGTACGGCTGCTCGGTCGGCTTCTGGACGACCTCGGCGCCGCCGGCCTCCAGCCGGGCGAACAGGCCGTCGAGGTCGGGGGTGGCCAGGGTGATCCGCGCATAGGTGCCCTTGGCCATCATCTCGGTGATCGTCCGCCGCTCGTCCTCGGTGACGCCGGGGTCGGCGGCCGGCGGCTCCAGGACGACGGACGTGCCGGGCTGTCCGGCGGGGCCGACCGTGATCCAGCGCATGTCGCCGTAGCCGACGTCGTTGCGGACCTCGAAGCCGAGGAGGTCGCGGTAGAAGGCCAGCGAGGCCTCGGGGTCGGTGTGCGGAAGGAAGGTCCAGTGAATGGTGATGTCCATGTCCGTCACACTAGGTCGGCCCCGGCGACCGGGGCTTCTCCGATCCTGACCGGTCCGGCGGGCCTGCGCACGGGCCGCCCGCCGCGGACGCTGTGGGAAACTGGGCGGGTGAAACGGCAGGACCTCGACGACCTCGTCCGGCTGCGGCGGGCCCGCGACCGGATGGACCGCGACTACGCCGAACCGCTCGACGTCCCCGCACTGGCACGCGGCGCCCTGATGTCACCGGGCCACTTCTCCCGCAGCTTCCGCGCCGCCTTCGGCGAGACGCCCTACAGCTACCTGATGACCCGCCGCATCGAGCGGGCCAAGGCGCTGCTGCGGCGCGGCGACCTCACGGTGACCGAGGTCTGCTTCGCGGTCGGCTGCACGTCGCTGGGGTCCTTCAGCTCGCGCTTCACCGAGCTGGTCGGCGAGAGCCCCAGCGCCTACCGCGCCCGCAGCCACGACCACGGCGCCGCCATCCCGGCGTGCATCGCCAAGATCCACACCAGGCCGGTCAGGAACGGAGAAGCACGCCCCGCCGCGCGGCCGTAGCGTGAACGGCATGGACATCATGCTTTCGCAGTGCTTCATCGCCGTCGACGACCACGACAGGGCGATCGCCTTCTACCGCGACGTGCTCGGCCTCGAGGTGCGCAACGACGTCGGCTTCGAGGGGATGCGCTGGGTGACCGTCGGCGCGCCCTCCCAGCCGGAGGTGAACATCGTCCTGGAACCGCCGCTCGCCGACCCCAACGCCTCCGCGGCCGACCGGCAGGCCATGGCGGAGCTGATGGCCAAGGGCATGCTGCGGGGCGTCATCTTCGGCACCGACGACTGCGACGCCACCTTCGAGCGGATCAGCGCCGCGGGCGGCGAGGTGCTCCAGGAGCCGATGGACCAGCCGTACGGCGTCCGCGACTGCGCCTTCCGCGACCCGTCGGGAAACATGCTCCGATTCACCCAGGCCCTCGGGAAGTGAGGAACGCGGGTGGGCACCCCATGAGGGGGCCACCCGCATTCGGTCAGACGAGGCTTGCGCCCCAGGTCCGGGCGCGGTCGAGTTCGCCGGCCCGCAGGGGGCCCTCGGAGTCCTCGATGATGAAGCCCTCGGGTTCCACCATCACGTCGTAGTGGTGGTGCGAGAGCCGCTTGGCGATTCCGTCGGCCGCACCGCCGCTCATCTTCATGTCCGCCCGGGTGTCGAAGGCCGCAGCGTGCGTGCCGGTCGTGGTCTCGGGCAGTGCACGGAGCCAGGTCCGCAGGCCGGGGCTGTCCGCTCCGCCCGGGGCCTCGACGTCCGTCCCGTGCTTCTCCGCCGCGCTCCGCGCGAGCTTGCGGCTGAGGCCGGACGACATCCCGTGCATGTGCGTGGGACCGCCGACCACCAGCAGGTCCGCCCCGCGGGTCACGTCGGCGCCCGCGTCGGCCACCGGGAGGCAGCTGACCTCGGCGTCGGGTGCGGCCCGGTGGACGCCCTCCGCGATCGCCTCGGCGACCAGTCGGGTGTTGCCGTACATGCTCTCGTAGACGATCACCGCCTGCATGGCAGATCCCACCTCTCCTCGCATCGGCCCGACGGACCCTGCGGGCCTTCGCAGCGGGAGGCCGGGGTCCGTTGCCTCCATCCTCCGGCGGCCGCCGGGGAGACGGGAGGGCCGATCGGACCTGATGCCCAGGGCCGCCGGGGCACGCCGTCCGGGGACGCACTCACCGAGCGCGCCCCCGGACGGCCCGTCAGCGCCGGAAGCGGCCGGTCAGGGCGGTCCACCAGCTGCGCCGTTGACGGGGAACGACCGCGGTCGGGGCGGCGGGTTCCGGAGCCGGCGGCGCCGCGGACGGCTGTGCGGGCGGTACCGGCGCAGCCGTCGAGGGGGGCGCGGCCGCGGTGGTGGCATGGGGCTCGGCCTCGGCCTGCCCCTTGGCCGTCCTCGGCGAGAACTGCACCGGGAGTTCGACCAGGTGACGGGAGATCCAGGCGGAGGTCCAGGCCAGTTCGGCCTCGGGGACGGCGAGCCGGAGGTCCGGCAGGCGGGTCAGCAGGATGTCGATGCCGGTCTCCGCGATGGCCCGGCCGATGTCCTGGCCGGGGCACTCGTGCGGGCCGCTGCCGAAGGCGAGGTGGGAGCGGTTGCCGAAGAGCGGCTTCGCCAGGTCTGGGCGGACGGCCGGGTCGACGTTGCCGGCCGCCAGGCCGAGCAGCAGCATGTCGCCGCCCTTGATCCGCTGCCCGCCGAGCTCGGTGTCGCCGGTCGCC
The DNA here is from genome assembly GCF_040680995.1 of Kitasatospora sp. NPDC051914. Classification (NCBI taxonomy): domain Bacteria; kingdom Bacillati; phylum Actinomycetota; class Actinomycetes; order Kitasatosporales; family Streptomycetaceae; genus Kitasatospora; species Kitasatospora sp. NPDC051914. The sequence continues at coordinate 92,133 of NZ_JBFAXX010000003.1, read as the reverse complement.
CACCGGCCTGCGACGAGCAGCATCGGCGGGGAGTCCCAGAGCACCTGGTCGAGGGCGTCCGGCAGGGTCATCTGGCCGCCGGACAGGTGGGCGCGGAACCGCCGGTCGGTGAGGACCATCTTCAGGGTGTCCGCGATCAGGTTGACGGTCGTCTCGTTCGCCGCGAGCAGCACCACCCGCAGGTGCTCCAGGACCTCGTCGTCGGTGAGCCCGGCCTCGTGCTCCATCAGCCACGTCACCAGGTCGGCGCCGGGGGCCACCCGCTTGCGCTCCATCATCCGGCGCAGCGTCTCCACGACGTACTCGTTGCTGGCGACGGCCGTCTCGGTGCCCTTCATGAGGTCGCGGGCGGCCTCGACCAGCCGCGGGCCGTACTCCTCGGGCATGCCGACCAGTTGGGTCATCACCAGCATCGGCAGGTGCTCGGCGAACTGGGCCACCAGGTCGGCCCGGCCGGCCGGCCCGAACTCCTCGATCAACTGGTCGGCGAAGCGGGTGACGTAGCGGCGGATGCCGCGGCTGTCGAAGCGGTTCAGGCCGTCGGTGACCGCACCGCGCAGGCGCCGGTGCTCCTCGCCGTCCGCGAACACGCACAGCGGCTGCCACGCGACCACCGGCATCAGCGGGGACTCCGGTGTCACCAGGCCGTTCTGGAACGCCGACCAGCGGCGGGAGTCCCGGGAGAACCGGGACGGGGTGCGCATGGCGGCGAGGTTCGCGGAGTGGCCGAGCACCAGCCACGCCGGGACGTCGCCGTGCAGCAGTACCGGCGCCACCTCGCCGTGCTCGGCGCGCAGCTTCTCGTACAGGCCGGCCGGGTCGGCCTCGGCCTCGGGCCCGTAGAGCCGTCTGGGGCCGCCGGCGCCGGACGCGTGGGCGGGGCAGCCGGGCGGCGGGGTCGGGGCGGTGTCGTCGGGGAACGGACTGGTCACGATGGCTCCGGGGTCCTCGCGGGGCGGGCAGGGGGAGGGCGGCGGCGTCGCCGGCTGGGACGCCGCCGCGAGCGGGGGCGGGTGCGGCGGCCTCAGTGCACGGGCCGGGCCGAGAGGTCGTACAGGTAGCGCACCAGGGCCAGCAGGACGTCCCGGCTGGATTCGCGGGACCTGGCGTCGCACGCCACGATCGGCACCTCGGCGGGCAGGTCCAGGGCGGACCGCAGCTCGTCGAGCGGGTAACCCGGGGACTCCGGGAAGGAGTTGACGGCGACGACGAAGGGCACACGGCGGTCCTCCAGCCGTCCGATCACGTCGAAGCTGACCTCGAGGCGGCGGGTGTCGACCAGCACGACGGCGCCCAGCGCCCCCTCGAACAGGCCGTTCCACAGGAACCAGAACCGTTCCTGGCCGGGTGTGCCGAAGACGTACAGCACCAGTTCGTCGCTGAGGCTGATCCGGCCGAAGTCCATCGCGACCGTGGTGGAGGTCTTGCGCTCGACCCCGGCGGTGTCGTCGATGCCGGCGCCGGCCTGCGTCATCGTCTCCTCGGTGGTCAGCGGGCGGATCTCGCTCACGGATCCGACCAGGGTGGTCTTGCCGACGCCGAAGCCGCCGACGATCACCACCTTGACCGCCATGGCGGCCGAGTCCGGCAGCAGGTCCGCCTGCCGTGGCCCCACCACCGTGTCAGAGCCTCTGAAGTCCATGGATCACCGCCTCCAACAGGGCACGGTCGGGAATGATCGCCTGCGGCACGGGGGAGCGGGCCTCGATCCGCTCCTCGGCGAGGAGGTCGGCCAGCAGTACGGTGACCGCACTGGTCGGCAGCCGCAGGTACGCGGAGATCTCGGCCACCGACAGCGGCGAGCCGCAGATCCGCAGGATCGCGGTGTGCTCCGGCTGCATGGCGGGCGTCGGCTCCGCGCGGGAGACGATCAGGGTGACCAGGTCGAAGACGGCCTGTTCGGCCAGGCCGCTGCGGCCCCGCGTGATCACGTACAGGCGCTCGGGGTTGCCGTCGTCCCAGTCCCGGCCGTCCGCACTCATGTGCCCGCCCCGCTCTGCTCGGCACCCGTTCCGCGGGGTACGCCGCCGCCGGCGGGCCGCGTGCTGCGCCCGCTCATGCGACCTGCCCGCCGTTGCGTGGCGGGGTACTGAGGTGTTCGCCGATCCGGGCGACGAGGTCCCGCATCCGCTGGCCCATCAGCCCGGCGTCGACGCCCTCGTCGGCGAGCACCGCGAGGTACGCCCGGGCGCCGGCCGACATCAGGTAGAAGAAGCCGCCGCTCACCTCGATCACCACCAGCCGCATCCGGCCGTCGCCGTGCGGGAACTCGTGGCCCACCGCGGTGGCCAGGCTCTGCAGCCCGGCGCAGGCGGCGGCGAGGCGGTCGGCGGTGTCGGGGTCGGTGCCGTACTGGGCCATCCGCAGGCCGTCGGCGGAGAGCACGATGATGTGGCGGGTGTGCGGGACCCCGTCCGCCAGGTCCTTGAGCATCCAGTCCATGTTGGTGCGCTGCTGAATCACTGCTCGCCTTTCCCTGCCTGCTCGTCACTGGTGTGGCCGGCCGCTCCGGTGGACGGCGCGTGCCCGTTCACGCCCTCGTGGAACGCGGCCAGCCACATTCCGGGCTGGACGGGCGCCGGGGCCGGTTCGGGGACCTTGGAGACCTCCGGGAGGACCGGCCGGGAGGGGGCGGCGTGGCGGCGCCGCTGCGGCAGACCGTTCGGGGTCCGCCCGTCGACCACCGGAATCCCGTCGACTGCCGGGCCGGATCCGGCCGGGGGCACGGAGAAGGAGCCGAAGGACGTCCCCGCGGTGGCCGCCGGCGTCCGCCCGTGCGACCGCGTATCGGTCGCCGGCTTCGGGAAGGCGGCCGTGAGCGGCCGCGGACCGGCCGTCGCCCCGATGCCGTGCGCCCTGCCGGTGGCGGGCGCCGTGGTGATGAGCTCCTGGGGCACGATCAGCACGGCGCGCACACCGCCGTAGGCGGAGGGGCGCAGCGAGACCTGGAACCCGTACGCCTGCGCGAGGCGGCCGACCACGGCCAGGCCGAGCCGGGGGGTCTCGCCGAGGTCGTTGAGGTCGATGCCGGCCTGCGCGTCCTTGAGCATCCGCTCGGCGCGGGCCCGGCCCTCCTCGCTCAGGCTGAGGCCGCCGTCCTCGATCTCGATCGCTATTCCGGCCTGCACCTCGGCGGCGGTCAGGTGCACTCTGGTGTGCGGCGGCGAGTAGCGGGTGGCGTTGTCCAGCAGCTCGGCGACCGCGTGGATGAGCGGTTCGACGGCCGGTCCGACCACGGCGACCTCGGACACCGGGTGGAGGTCGACCCGCTGGTAGTCGAGGATGCGCGAGATGCCGCCGCGCAGCACGCTGTACAGCGGCACGGCCCTGCCCCACTGCCGGCCGGGGCGGGCCCCGCCGAGGACGGCGATGCTGTCCGCGAGGCGGCCGATCAGCGCATTGCCGTGGTCGAGCAGCAGCAGGTCGTCGAGGACGGCCGGGTCGTTGCCGTGCCGGTCCTCCATCTCCCGCAGGTCCTGGGCCTGCCGGTGGACGATCGCCTGGACGCGGCGGGCGATGTTGACGAAGGCCCGCTGGGCGGACTCGCGCATGCCCTCCTCGTTGTCGACGGCGTCGAGCACGGTGCGCAGCACGGCCTGCCGGGCGGCGTGGAATCCGGAGCCGTCGCCGCCGTACTGGGCCTCATAGGCCTTCAGCACGTCCTCGGGGAACTCGCCGCGCTGGAGCCGGGCCACCGCCCTGGGCAGGGCGACGGTTGCCAGTTCGACCGTCTCGGCCTCCTGCTGGGCGAGCCGGCGCTGCAGCTCGTGCTCCTGTCGGGCGCACCGCGCGCGCAGAGCGGTCATCGCGCGCCCCCTGCGGGCCGCTTCGGCGGCCACCACGGCCACCGCCGCGGTGCTCGCCAGCCCGCACCAGACGACCTCCGCGCGGGCACCGGCGGAGACCGCCGACACGGCGAACGCGGCGGCGGCCGCCGTCACGAACGTGGGCAGCAGCCACACGAGAACGGGAGCAGAACCCTGGCTTCCGGGTGACGATCCAGCACGAAGCATCAGCATCCTCAAGCGGTCGAAAGAGTGCGGAGACGGACGGGGCGGCGGCCGGCTCCGGCGGCGCGGGGCTGCGTCCGGGCGGGCCGACCGGTGCCCGCACCGGTCCTCGTGACCTGGTGCGGCGAGCGGTCCGGCGGGCCGGGCGGAAGTAGCATAGCCGGTTTCAGGACATATCTGACGCAAGCTCAAAAACACTGTCTTACAAGCGATTTAGTGCGATCTTGCGGGACATGCCGGGTATTCGCACGGCTGTCGGAGTCTCTCTCCGGCCGCCGCCGGCACCAGGCTTGTCGCTCGGGGCATGCCATGCAGCCGCCCGGCCCCCGGATTCGCTCAAGTGAGCGTTTTCCACGGGGATTTGCACGCGGCAGCGAGGAAATGTGCTACGGCACGGGACACTTACGGAGTGTCGGCCATGAGTGCGGCGATGCCGTCCAGGATGCGCTGCAGACCGAACTCGAAGAGGCGGTCGAGGTCGAAGTCGTAGCCGTCGGTGAGGTACCGGGCCAGTAGGGGATACCGGCCGGTGGCCAACAGGGCGAGCAGGGCCGGCTCCTGGGTGGTCATCCACTCCTCGGCGTCGAGGCCGCTCAGTGCCTCCGCCTCGGCCTCCGCCTCCACGCTGACCGCGGTGCCGCGGACGTAGTTGAACAGCGTGAGGTGGGTGGTGAACACCGTCCACTGGTCCAGGCCGCGGTCCTGGAGGGCGGTGAGCACCCACTCGGTGAACGGCAGGGCGGTGGAGACGATCTGCGGCCTGGTCACGGAGAGCGCCGGCGCCAGCCAGGGGTGGCTGCGGAAGGCCTCCCAGAGCATCCGGCCGGCGAGGGCGAGGCGTTCCCGCCAGTCCTCGGGCGGCTGCTCGGGGAAGGTCCGGCGGCCGAAGACGTCCTCCATCATCCGCAGCACCAGGTCGTCCTTGTCGACGACGTGCCGGTACAGCGACATGGCGGCGACACCGAGGTCCGCCGCGACGCGGCGCATCGAGACGGCGGCCAGGCCCTCGGCGTCCGCGACCGACACGGCGGCGGCCACGATCCGCTCCCGGGTCAGGGCGGCATCGCGCGGGCTCCTGCGGGCGGGTGCACCGCTGCGCACGCTGCTCGGGACGGGTGCGGGAGCGGGGGCGGGAACGGGCGTGGGGGCGGACGGGCGGGCCCCGGCACGGGGGTCGGCCACCACCGTGCCCACGCCCGGCACGGCGCGGACGAGACCCGCGGTGCGGAGTTCGGTGAGGACCTTGGTGGCGGTCGCCATCGCCACCCCCCACTGCCGGGTGATCTCCCGGGTGGACGGCACCCGGTCGCCCGGGGCGAGCTCGCCCGACTCGATCCGGCCCCGCAGCTCGGCCGCGATCCGGAGGTAGCGCGCACCGTCCGTTCCGTCCACCGTCTTCCCTCCCGCACTAGTGCACCTGCTGCGCCCGCCAGCCTAGCGATTTCCCGCGGCGGCGGCCCCGGGCAGTAGTGCACTACCCCTTGGAGCACTAGTGCACTACTGTCAAATTCCCTGATGTGGCTGCACTTTAGCGCTTGCTGTAGTCAATGCGTACGGCGTACAGTCGCAGCCATGGGGAACACCGACATCCTGATCTCGGGCGGCGGCATCGCCGGCCCTGCACTCGCCCACTGGCTGCACGCGGCGGGCTTCACCGTCACCGTCGTCGAACGCGCGCCCGCGCCCCGCCCCGGCGGCCAGACCGTCGACCTGCGCGGCGCCGGGCGCACCGTGATCGACCGCATGGGGCTGATGGAGCGCGCCCGCGAGCTGAGCCTCGACCAGAAGGGCATCGCCACCGTCGACTCCGGCGGACGGATCACCTCCCGGCTGCCCGCCGACGCCTTCGGCGGGGAGGGGATCGTCTCCGAGGTCGAGATCCTCCGCGGCGATCTCGCCGGGCTGCTGTACGAGGCCACCGCAGCGCACACCGAGTACCTCTTCGACGACACGGTCACCGCCCTGGCGCAGGACGGCGACGGCGTCACCGTCGACTTCGAACGGGCCGGCACACGGCGCTTCGCCGCCGTGATCGGCGCCGACGGCCTGCACTCCGTCGTCCGCTCCCTGGCGTTCCGGCCGGAGTCGGAGTGCGTCCGGCCGCTCGACCTCCACCTCGCCTGGTTCACCGCCGAGGACGGCCCCGCACTCGACGGCTGGTACCTGATGCACAACGCCCCGGGCGGGCTGGTCGCCTCGGCCCGCCCCGGTCGCGGGCCGCGCGAGATCAAGGCGGGATTCGCCTTCCGGTCGGGGCCGCTCGCCCTCGACCGCCGGGACACCGCCGCGCTGAAGGAGGTGGTCGCGCGCCGGTTCGCCGGCGTCGGCTGGGAGGTGCCGCGACTGCTGGAGGCGATGCGGGACTCGACCGACTTCCACCTGGACTCGCTCGGCCAGGTCCACCTGGACGGCTGGTCCCGCGGCCGGGTCGCCCTGCTCGGCGACGCGGGCTACAGCCCCTCGCCGCTCACCGGCCTCGGCACCAGTCTCGCCCTGGTCGGCGCCTACGTGCTGGCCGGCGAGGCGGCCCGGTCCGGCGGCGACCTGCAGACCGCCTTCCGGAACTACGACCGGGTGATGCGCCCGTACGTGACGAAGGCCCAGGAGCTGCCGCCCGGCGGCGCGGGCGGCTTCGCGCCGAACAGCGCGCTCGGCATCCGCCTGCGGGAGCTCTCGATGCGCTCCATGAACCGCTGGCCGATGCGGCAGCTGCTCGCCGCCCAGTTCTCCAAGGCCGGCGACATCGAACTGCCGGACTACGGTCTCGCCGCAGCGCGGTAGGACGTGTCTTCGGAAGGCATTCGGGCGCCCTGACAGACATCCGTGCGCCTTCGGGACGCACCCCGGGCCGCCTACCATCGCCGCATGGTCGCCTTCCTGCTCGCCGCCGTTCTGCTGGCCCTGTTCGCCATCGGTGCGGCACGCGACCTGCGCCGGCTCGGCAACGCCGTCCTGCTCGGCCTCGCCGTGGCCGCCGTCGCGGCGGGCCTGCTGGGCGAACTCGACCGGCTCCCGCCGGGTGCGGCGCGCGCGGCCGCCGACGCGCTGCCGGCCGCAGCCGTTCTCGCCGTCGTGGCGGTCGCCGTCCTCCTGGTCGGCAACGGACTGGTGATGCTCCGCCGGGAGGGCGGCCGGCCGGTGAACCTGCTGCCGCTGCTGGCGGGCCTCGCCGGTCTCGCCCTGATCGGCCTGCTGTGGACGGCCGCCCGGATCGACTCGAAGCCGCTGCACGCCGCCGCCGCGGCCGCCCTGCTGGTCGCCGGCCACCTGGCCTTCCTGCTGCTGTGCTTCCTCGGGTACTCGGCCCTGTACGGCCGGCTCCCTCCGCCCAGGGACGTGGACTTCGTGCTCGCCCTGGGCGCCGGGCTGGACGAGGGCGACCGGGTGCCGCCGCTGCTCGCCGCCCGGCTCGACCTCGCGCTGGCGCTGTGCAGGGCGCAGGCCGAGCAGGGACCGCCGCCCGTCCTCGTGGTCTCCGGCGGCAAGGGCGGCGACGAGCAGCTCTCCGAGGCCGAGGCCATGGCCCGGTACGCCGCGGAGCAGGGCCACCCGGCCGATGCGGTGCTGCGCGAGGACCGCTCCCGCAACACCGAGGAGAACCTCCGGTTCAGCGACCTGCTGATGCGCGAGCAGCGGCCGGAGTACCGCTGCACCGTCGTCACCAGCAACTTCCATGTGCTGCGGACCGCCCTCGCGGCCCGGCACGCGGGCGTGCCGGGCCAGGTCGTGGGCGCGCCGACGGCCGGCTGGTACTGGCCGGGCGCCGTGCTCCGCGAGTTCGGCGCGCTGCTGCTCGCCTATCCGCGCACCAACGCCGGCGCCGTCCTGCTGCTCGTCCTCCTCGGCAGCACCGCCGGCTGGCGGCCCTGACGGCCCGTCGACTCCGCCCCGGTACGGGCCCGTTTCCGTCGTTCGTGCCCGATTGGTTCGTCCTGCCTCTTGACCCTCCGCCAGTTGCCGCGGAACCCTGAACCACCTTTGGCTCATTTCATTCCACGCGCATCGAACGGAAGCCATGCCCAGAACCACGACCCTCCGTGCTGCCGCCGCCGTGGCAGCGGGCCTGATGGCCCTGGCGACCGGCGCGCCGGCCCTCGCCGCCGGCTCGGACACCTACACCGTGTCCGTCCACCAGACCCTCCCCGTCACCGCCGCCGGTTTCGGCGAGCACGAGAAGACCTGCGCCGGGATCAGCGCGTCCAAGGACGGCTGGCACTTCGTGCTCCCCGGCAGCAGCACGGACTTCGTCAAGCTGACGGTCGCCTTCGACAACGGGGCGCCGGTGGTCGTGACCGCGTTCGGACCGCCCTCGGACAAGCACGCCTACGTGGCGTCCGCGCCCGGCGCGAAGCTGACCTCGGCGGTGGCGCAGGTCAAGGGCGGCGAGGTGGAGTGGTTCAACCTCTCGCACACCTGCCCGGCCACCACCACTCCGTCGAGCCCGGCGCCCAGCACCTCGGCCTCCTCCAGCACCTCGGCCTCGCCCAGCCCGTCGCAGTCGCAGTCCACCTCTGCCTCGCCGAGCCCCTCGGGCTCGCAGTCGACGTCCACCTCCGCGAGTCCGTCGAGCGGTTCCCCGAGCGCTCCCTCGACCGGCTCGTCGTCGGCCTCCGTCGGACCGTCCTCGGCGTCGCCGACCGGTTCGGGCCCGGGCGGCCTCGCGTCGACCGGTGCGAACGTGGTCCTCCCCGTGCTCGCCGGCCTGGGCCTCGTCGCCGCGGGCGGCGTGCTGGTGATGCGCCGCAAGTCCCCCCGGCACTGACACCGCGGCCGATCCAGGGGCGCGGGGAACCGCTCGCGCAGCACCCCGCACCCCTGGAAGCCGCTCAGGCGCCGAGGGCGGCCTTGACCGAGTCGGCGAGCGGGGTGGTCGGGCGGCCGATGAGGGTGGACAGCACGCCGCGGTCGCGGTCCAGCTCGCCGCGGAGGATCGCCGCGTCGACGTCGACCAGCACGGCCGCGAAGACCGCGGGCAGCCCGGCGCCGACCAGGGCTTCCAGGTGCTGCGCCGGTGCGACGTCCTGGTACGCCACCGGGCGGCCGGACTGCGCGGCGAGCTCGGCCGCGTACTCGCCGAGGTTCCAGGCGGTGTCGCCGCTGAGCTCGTAGGCGCGGTTCTCGTGGCCGGTACCGGTGAGGACGGCGACCGCGGCGGCCGCGTAGTCGGCGCGGGCGGCCGTTGCGATCCGGCCCTCGCCGCTGCTGCCGAGCACCGTGCCGCGCTCCACGGCGCCGGCCGCGCCGGCCGTGTAGTTCTCGGTGTACCAGCCGTTGCGCAGGAAGGTGTACGGCAGGCCGGAGGCGAGGATCGCGGCTTCGGTGGCCTTGTGCTCGGCGGCCAGGTCGAAGGTCGCCTCGTCGCCGCCCAGCACGCCCGTGTAGACCAGGCGGGCCACGCCGGCCGTGGCCGCGGCGTCGACCACGGCGGTGTGCTGCGCGATCCGCGAGCCGACCTCGCTGCCGGAGACCAGCAGCACGGTCTCACCGGCCCGGAAGGCGCCCGCGAGGGTCTCCGGGCGGCCGTAGTCCGCCTCGCGGACCTCGACGCCGCGGGCCGCCCAGGCCGCGGCCTTCTCCGGCGAACGTACGGCCACGGCCAGCTCCTGCGCGGGCACCCGCTCCAGCAGCCCTTCGACGACCAGGCGGCCGAGCTGTCCGGTGGCTCCGGTGACGACGATCATGATGCGCTCCCTCGGGATGGTTTCGGCTTCAACCATCACCGTAGGCGCGGCGCTAACTATTCGGAAGTACCCACCTTGAAGTACGGTACTTACATGAAGGTAAGTGTCGAGGCGGATGCCGCCCCCGCAGCCCTCACCGGCAACGTGACCGACCGGATGTGCCCCTCCCGCGGCGTCCTGGAGCACGTCACCAGCCGCTGGGGTGTCCTGGTGCTGATCGCCCTGCGCGAGCGCGGCCACCGCTTCAGCGAACTCCGCCGAGCGGTGGCCGGGGTGAGCGAGAAGATGCTCGCGCAGACCCTGCAGACCCTGGAGCGGGACGGCTTCGTGCACCGCGAGGCGCACCCGGTCATCCCGCCGCGGGTCGACTACAGCCTCACCCCGCTCGGCGAGGAGGCCGCCGAACTCGTCGGCGGCCTCGGTCACTGGGTGGAGCGCGCCCTGCCGGCCGTCGACGCGGCCCGTCGCGCCTACGACAGCCGCCGGCCTCAGGGGCCGAAGACGCCGACCTCGTACAGCGAGTAGCCCCAGCCGGTGCCGCGCTTGACCCCGTGCACCCGCACCCAGCGGGCGGCGGCCGGGTCGAACAGCGCGGTGTCCAGCCCGCCGTTGCCGGCGGCCGTGGACCACACCGTCCGCCAGCTGCTGCCGTCGGACGACACCTCGATCCGGTACTCCCTCGCGTAGGCCCGCTCCCAGTCGAGCGTCACCCGGTCGACCGTGCGCACCGAACCGAGGTCCACCTGGAACCACTGGTCGTCGCTCCACCCGCTGGCCCAGCGAGTGCCGCGGTCCCCGTCGACCGCCCGGTCCGGACGGTAACTGGTGAACAGCGCCCACTCCGAGGAGCTGGCGCCGGCGGACCGGCCCGCGGCCAGGTTCGTCCCCGCGGTGTGCCGCTCGGTGGCCTTCCAGGTGCCCAGGTAGGACTCGGCGCCCTTCATCAGGTCGTCCACCACGTCCTGGCCGCCGCTGAGCCGCATCTGCTCGATCCAGTCCGGGACGAGGCCGTTGTGCGCCAGGCCGTCCTTGTTGAGGTCCCACGTCCGCTCGCCGGTGACCTGGCGGTCGATCACCGACTGCCCGTCGGCGCTCTTGAACGGGTACCGCACCGCATTGGGCGCACTCTCGCCGACCGGGGCCGGCCAGCCGCCGACGCCGTTCATGTCGGTGCCGTAGCCGTAGCCGACGTGGAACGCGTCACGCAGCGCCCGGGTGCGCCGCGCCTCGCCGACGAACCCCTCGGCCGAGTGCGCGTACTGGGCGGCGAACCCGCCGAGCCGGTACAGCCGCTCCGTCCACTGCAGGTCCATCCAGCTGTGGCTGGAGATCACACCCGGGTACCCCTCGGACTCCAGGAGCTCGAACGACCGGTCCGCCGCCTTGACGCTCATGTGGTCCATCTCCAGCATCATGTGGCGCTTCATCATGCCGCGGACGGCGTACTCGCCGAGCCGGGTCAGACCGCGGGTGTTGCACTGGGCGTCCGAGGCGTACGACGGGATGCGCACGCCCTCGGGCAGCAGCGACGCCGCCTGCGCGGTGGGCAGCCCGATCGGGTTGTCGTGCTGCGGGCCCGCGCACTTCTCGGTCTTCCAGAACGTCCCCGTCGACAGGAACTGCCCCGCGTTCACCGCCACACCGATGGTGCCCTCGTCGAACCGCACCCCGCACAGCGCGTTGTCGAACTTGTGGCACAGGAACATGCTGCGCACACCGAGCTGGTACAGCTCGTCCAGCCCCCGGTCGATGTCGCCCTCGTTGCACTGCGCGATGTCGAGGATCTGCTTGCAGCCGAACGGCTCCGAGGTCTCCACGCCCAGGACGACGGCCAGCTTGCCCTGCGCCACCACGTTCCGCGCCTGGGCCGCATCGGTGACGATCCGGAACCAGCCCTTGCCGGCGCCGCCGTACATCCGGTCGATGTAGTCCTGCAGCTCGTACGTCCGCTTCGCCTGCAGCCTGATGGACGTCATCTCGTCACAACTGCGGTCCTTGAACGGGTAGATCGAGCACAGCAGGCCGTTGGTGACGAGGTCGTTCACCAGGACGCGCTGGCCGCCGCGCCAGGCCCGCTCGACCCAGGCGTAGTAGTTCTGCTGGTGGCTCAGCGAGTCGTGGGCCGGCCAGTCGCGGAAGGTGGGCCAGCCGACCGGGTCGTGGTGGCCGTCGGCGCCGCCGGTGACGTTCTCGAACAGCGCCAGCGCGCCGTCGGGGTAGTGCTCCGGACAGTCCCTCAGCGCATCGGCGGCCCCCTTCTCGGAGAAGGTCGCACCGCAGATGATGCGCCCGCCGAAGCCCTCGTTGGACATCAGGTGGTTGTGCGCGTCCACGAACCCGCGGACCCTGCCGTTCGCATCCGTGCCGCTGAACGGCGCGCCCGTGACATTGATCTGCGAGTCGGGCGCCGGCCGGGCGGACGGCTCCCACCAGCCGTCCGCGGCCCGGGCCGTGGGGCCCGGCACGACACCGAGCACGGTGGCGGCCAGGGCGAGGAGCACGGACCACAGGGAGATGACGACGCGTCTGCCGCTGGCGTTCCTGGTCATGATCACACCTCTGCTCGTCGGGTGGCGGGGGAGTGGAGCTGTGCACGACATCCGGATCACCTGAGAATCGCGAGCGGCTGAGGATGCGTCAAGGCTTCGGACCGAATCCGCTACTGGCCGGTATCCGGTCACTCCACCCACCATGCCGGACACCCGGGGCCCGGCCCGGCGGCAGCGAGCCGCGTCCACCGCTCGGTGCCCCGGCCGTGGACGCCCCTTTCGGCCGGCCCCCGTTCCGGCCGGGTGGGCGGCGACACGGCGGGGCGGATCGGGCTGTGCTCCGCCGTCCGCGGCATGCGGTGGCGGACGATCGGGGGCGGGACGTGCGAGGGCGAGGCGAGGCGATGGCGCAGCATCCGGTGATCGGCTATCTGGTCTGGGCGGCGGTGTTCGGAGCCGTCTTCGCATGGGAGGGGATCGCCCTGGTGAAGGGCGGGGCGGAGGCGGGCTTCCCCACCCTCAGTGACGCCACGCGGGCGGTCATGCGGTATCCGGTGGCCAGGTGGGCGCTGTTCGCGCTGTGGCTGTGGTTCGGCTGGCACACCTTCGTCCGCGGCTGGCACTTCCTGCTCCGGGACGGGCCGTGACACCGGCGGTGTGGGCGCAGCCGGCCCCTCTGCTGTCCGTGCCGGTGACGGTCGGCATCATGCTGGGCGGCTACCTGCTGCTGATGGGATACCTGGCCCTCGCCCTGCGGACCATGCGCCGGCGACCGGGCCCCCCGCCCGCGGAGCGCCGGGGGTGGCCGGGCCTGGTCCGGAAGGTCGTGGGCACCGCCGTCGGCGGATACCTGCTGCTGATGGCCGTGGTCGTCGGTTACTACCAGGGGGTGGCCCGGGTCGCCGGCCCGTTCCTGGCGAGCGCCTTCACCGGCTGCGCCCTGCTGGTCGGCATCTCCCTGCCGGTCTTCCTCGGGGCCTCCTGGCTTGAGGAACGGTGGCGCAGGCGCCGGTCCGGGCGTGATCCCGAGGGCTGAGGCGCGGCTGTCGTGGGCTCCCGTGACCGGCTGCTCGGCGAACAGCGACACGACCGGGCCACCGCGTCCCGCCGCACTGCCGGAGGCGATCCGGCGGACGACGAGGTGCGGCGCGTGAGCGAACGCGGTCGGACGGGTGCCCGCCTCGGCGAGGACGTGCAGTTCGGCGTGGTGGAGGGCGCTCCGGCCGGGTCGTCCCCGGTTCCTGACCGGCTGCCCGGCTGCCCGACGGGCCGGTCAGAAGCGGACGTGGGTGTAGCCGAGGACCCAGCCGAGGGCCTGGGCGGCTCCGTGGGCGAAGTCCTGCTCCTCGGTGCTGCGGCCTTCGGCGCGGGCTGCGGCCAGGGCTGCGCGTTCCTCGGCCATCAGCCGGCACTCGTCCACCGGGGGGCCGGAGCGGGCGGTGTCCGCTGCCGCGACCACGGGGCGGAGGGCGGCCGCGGGGCTCGTCGGCGGGGGACAGGGGTGGCCGAGCGCCCAGCGGTAGGCCGCGGCGGCACCCCGCCCGCCGGGGCCTATCGTCTCGTCGCGGGACCGCAGCACCAGCCAGTCCAGGGCTTCTCGGACCTGTTCGGCCGGCCGGACACCGACCATCGCCACTGTGGCGGAGTCACCGATCATCCGCCCACCGTAACCGGGCGACCCCGTCGGCGGCGCGCGGAACTGCGCAGTCCGGGGACGGCCCCCGACGCCGTCGACCGCCCGACTGCGCGGGCGGCGGGGCGGTCGCAGGATGGAGCTGAACCCATCGGGAGGTCGTGGTGATCAAGAGTGCTGATGTCCGCGAGTGGCGCGAGCACGACGTGGTGGACGAGGACGGGAAGAAGATCGGCACCATGGAGTCGGTGTACGTGGACACCGCCACGGACGAGCCGTCCTTCGCCACGGTGCGGGTCGGGATGCCGACCCGGCACCGGCTGGTGTTCGTGCCGCTGGACGGGGCCACGCTGGGGCCCGGCTACGTGAAGGTCGCATTCCCGAAGGGGCTGGTGAAGGACGCGCCGGCGATCGACACGGACGGGGTGCTGGCCGCGGAACAGGAGCCGGACGTGTTTGCCCACTACCAGCTGGCGTACACGCAGGGGGCGGGCGGCGAGCGCCGGCTGGCCCGCCGCTGACCGGGACGACAGGAGGTGGGGCGCCATGGCATGGGTTCTGCTGCTGGTGATCGTGGCGATCATTCTCGGCATCGTCGGAGCGGTCGCCGAAGGGCTGTTCTACCTGCTGGTGATCGGGGTGCTGGTCTTCCTGCTCGCCCTGGCCCTGGGCACGGCCCGGGCGCGGCGGGCCGGCCGCAGGCCCACCCGCTGACCCGGCCCGGCGGTCGGGGCCGCTCAGTGTGCCGGGGCGGCCGGCGGGTCCGTGCGGAGCGACGCGCGCAGCGCGACCTCCAGCTCGAAGCGGGCGTCGGGACCGCCGAGCGACTCCCCGAACAGCTCCTGCACCCGGTGCAGTCGCTGCCGCGCGGTCTGCGGGTGGATGCCGAGCCGCGCCGCGACCTCGGGCGCGGTGCCGTGGTCGGTCTGCAGCCAGGCCAGCAGGGTGGCCGCCAGGCGGTGGTTCTGCTTGTCGGTGAGGGGCCCGGTCCGCCGACCCTCCCGGGACCCCGCCCGGTGCGGTGCTCTCCCGCCGCACCGGGCGGCCGTGCACGCCGCGTCAGACCTTGACCGCGTCCGTCCGCGGCGCGGGCCGGGGGACGGGCACCGGCAGCGGGTGGGCGCGCTGCACGGCGTTCAGCAGCGGGCCGGTCATCACGGTGGTGACGATCGCCATGATCACCATGACGGTGAACAGCCGCTGGTCGATGACCCGCAGTTCGAGGCCCACATTGAGGATGATCAGCTCGGTCAGGCCGCGGGCGTTCATCAGGACGCCGAGCGTCAGCGACTCGCCGCGGTCGAACCCGGTGAGCCGGGCGGAGGCCGTGGCGCCGACGAACTTGCCGGCGCAGGCGACCACCAGGACGAGGGCCAGTTCCACGGCGCCGCGGGTGCCGAGCCCGGTGAGGTCCACCGACAGCCCGGTCAGCGTGAAGAACACCGGCAGCAGCAGCGATCCGGTCTGGTCGATCCGCTCCGGCACGTACGGGGCGAGCCGCTCCAGCTCGCCCCGCGGCACGGCCGCCCCGAAGGCGAAGGCGCCGAGCACCGCGTGCAGGCCGATCGCCGAGGTGAACCAGGCGCTGACCAGCAGACCGCCCATCAGCAGCGGGAAGGCGGCGGTGGCCCGCGCGTCGGCCCGGCCGCCCGGGGCCAGCAGGCGCAGCAGCAACGGCCGCACCGCGTAGCGCAGCACCAGCACGAAGGCCGCGGACAGGGCCGCGTTCACCAGCAGGGAGTGCGACTCGCCGGCGGTCACCGCGGCGACGATGACCGCGAGCAGCGCCCAGGCCAGGGCGTCCTGGAGGGAGGCGCAGGTCAGGGCGATGCCGCCGAGACGGTCGCGCTGCATGCCGCGGTCGGCGATGATCCGCGCGAGGACCGGGAAGGCGGTGATCGACATCGCCGCGCCGAGGAAGAGCGCGGGCGCCGGGGCGGTGGTGGAGCGCAGGAAGCCGTGGTCGTACCAGGGGAAGAACAGGAAGCCGAGGCCGGTGCCGAGGGCGAGCGGCAGTGCCACCGAGCTCAGCGAGACGGCGGTGATCTGCCGGCCGCGGCCCCGCAGGTGGTCGGCGTCCAGCCGGTAGCCGATGCCGAACATGAAGAGCACGAGCCCGAGTTGGGCCAGCACGTGGAGGAACGGGCGGACCTCCTTCGGGAAGAGCACGGCGGTCGGGTTGCCGGGCAGCAGTCCGAGCAGGCTGGGGCCGAGGGCCAGGCCCGCCACGATCTCGCCCACCACGGGGGGCTGCCGCAGTCGGCGGGCGAGGCGGCCGAAGACATGGGCCGCCCCGAGGATCAGGGCCACGTCGACGAAGACGACGGCGGTGGTGCTCTCGAGCGAGGGAGGCGAGGCCATGGCATGGATTCCCTTCGTCATGGGCCGGCGCCGGCCGGCCGGCAGCGGTACTGGCGGTGGGTCAGCGGGCGCGCCGGCGTCCGCGGTAGGCGGAGGCGGCGGCCCGGTCGGTGCACTGGTCGCAGCAGAAGCGGCGGTTCCCCGGCCTCGTCCGGTCGACGAACACGCAGCTGCACGGGGCGGCCGCGCAGCTGCCGAGCCGCCGGACGCCGTGTTCGGCGACGTACGCCGCGAGGGCGCCGGGCAGGCGGGCGGCGAGGGCGGGGTAGCCGCGCCGGTCGGCACCCCAGTCGAGCCGGAGCGGGCCCTCGCCGTCGGTCGGCAGCTGCGGTACGGCGTTGCTCTCGCGGAGCAGGCCGTTCAGCAGCCGGGCCGCGCTCGCGGTCGAGTCGGCTGCGAACACGCCGCGCAGGCGGTCGCGGAGCAGCCGCAGCGACGGCAGGTCGTCGGGGGCGGTGTCGGCGGCGAGCGCGGGCTCGCCGAGGTCGGCGAAGGCGCGCCGCAGGTGGTCCGGGTCGTCCAGCCGGTCGGCCGGTTCCGCGAGCGGGCAGGCGCTGTTGACCAGGGCCACGGCGAGGTCGAGGTCGTCCCCCGGCCGGGCGGTGCTCACGGCCGCCCCTGGGCGGTACCTCCTCCACCGGGGCGGCCCGGTGGCCGCCGCGGTCCGCAGGCACATCGCGCGCCGTCCGTCCGGGCGCGGGCCACCCGCACGGCGTCCCCCCGCACGCGTGAGTTCATCTCGGCCCCTTGCCGTTCATCAGGCGCAGCAGCGCGGCGGCGGCAGCGGCCGGGTCCTGCCCGGCCACGTCGATCCGGTCGCCGGGGCCCCCGGCGGGGCCGACCTCCACTGCGAGGTAGGGCACGCCGGCGGCGCGGTGCCGGGCGCGGACGGCGGGGCCCGCGGTGTCGGCGCCCGGCCCGTCCACCAGGGCCAACACGGTGATCCCGTTGCGGGCCAGGGTCTCGGCGGCCAGGCCGAGTCGCCGCCGGTCGGCGGCCGTGGGTGCCGGGGCCGCGCCGAGCACCCGGTCGGCCGGCGGCTCGTCGCCGTACAGCACCTCGGCGCGGCGGCCGCTGCGGTGCAGCTCGTCCCGGACGGCGCGGGCCAGCGCGGTCTTGCCAGGCCCGGGCCGACCGGTCAGCCAGACGGTGGCACCGGGGCGGCAGGTGCAGCGGAGCTCCCCGCCGTCCGGGGCCGGCGGGGAGCCGGCCGTCACGGCCATGTGCATGAGGTCCTCCTGCGGGTGTGGTGGGAACGCAGCCGGCGCACCGCCTCGTCGAGCGTCTCCTGGCGCTTGCAGACGGCGAAGCGCACGACGGAGGCCATCGGGGGGACCGGCTCGGAGTAGAAGACCGACATCGGCAGCGCGGCGACCCGGGCCTCCACGATGGTGCGGTCGCACCACCGTTCGGCGTCCTCGCCGACGTCCGCGAGGACGAAGAAGCCGTTGGCGGGCGCGGTCGCGGGCAGGCCGAGGCCGTGCAGAGCCGAGACGAAGCCGTCCACCCGGGCCCGCAGGTCGCGGGCCCGCCGGGCGAGCACCTCCGGGGTGTCCGGTGCGCCGAGGACGGAGGCCACGGCGATCTGCAGCGGCGTCGGCGGACAGAACGTCACGAACTGGTGGACGGCCCTGATCCGCCGGGTCAGTTCCGGTCCGGCGACCGTCCAGCCGACCCGCCAGCCGGTGGCGGCGAAGGACTTCGACACCGACGAGATCTTCACCCGCAGCTCCGGGTCGGCGACCGCCCCGAGCACCCCGGTGTGCGGGGAGCCGTCGAGGTTGAGGTCCTCGTACGTCTCGTCGGAGACCACCACCACGCCGCGGCGGGTCAGGTCGGCGACGGCACGCCATTCCTCGGCGCCCAGGCCCCGGCCCAGCGGGTTCCAGGGGCTGTTGACGACGATCGCACGGGTGGCGGGGGTGACGACCGCGGCCAGCGCCGCGGCGTCGATCCGGTCCCCGGGGCCGGTCAGCCGCAGCGCCCGGGTGGTGCCGCCGGCGGACCGCACCGCGGGCGCGTACTGCTCGTACGCCGGCTCGACCAGGACGACCTCGTCGCCGGGCCCGACCAGCGCGCCGATCACGCAGTGCAGGGCCTCCGTCGCACCGACCGTCACCGTGACCTCGGTGTCCGGGTCGACGGCGACGCCCTCCAGCAGGCGCAGCCGGCCGGCCAGGGCCGAGCGCAGCAGCGGGTGCCCGGCGCTGGGCGCGTACTGGTGCTCGAGCCCGCTGCCGAGGGCGGCGAGCGCCGCCAGCAGGGCCTGGTCGGGCCCGTGGTCGAACACGCCCTGGGCGAGGTTG
This sequence comes from Kitasatospora sp. NPDC051914, assembly GCF_040680995.1. NCBI lineage: Bacteria > Bacillati > Actinomycetota > Actinomycetes > Kitasatosporales > Streptomycetaceae > Kitasatospora > Kitasatospora sp. NPDC051914. The sequence continues at coordinate 73,653 of NZ_JBFAXX010000003.1, read as the reverse complement.
ACGGCGCCGTGCCGGGCGGCCAGCGCGGGGATGCGGACGAAGACGGACTCGGCGGCCGGTGCGGCCGCAGCGGTGGGTGTCATCGGACGGTCTCCTCCGCTCCCAGGCCGGCGGTCACGGCCCCGGCGGACGCCTCTGCCGGCACCTGCCGGACGGCGGCCCGGCGGCGCTGCACCACCTGCACCCCGAGCGCGGCCAGCAGCGCCAGCACGCCGTACAGCGCCTGCCAGCGGGACTGCACCAGGCTCACCGCGATCACCACCAGCAGCAGCAGGTTGAGCCCCGAACGGACCGTCAGGCCGCGTACCCGCAGGTAGGAGACGATGCTCAGGACGTACAGCAGCATGAAGATCGCACTGGCCGTGGCGGTGGTGTCGATGACCAGGTCGGGCTTCAGGGCGAGCAGGACCGACGTCCCGGAGAACAGCAGCACCAGCAGGGCCAGCGCCCGGCGCGGCGTGCCGCGCCCGTCCAGTGCGCCGAGCGCGGCCGGCAGCATCCGGTTGTCCGCCGCGTCCCGCACCATCTGCGAGGCGCCCCACACCCAGGCGACGGCGTTCAGCAGCATCGCGGAGCACGCGATGAAGGTGACCGCCCAGATGATCACCTTGCCCCAGCCGGCCACCGCGGCCAGCTGCAGCAGGCCCACCACCTGGTCGACCTCGGCCCGCGGCACGGTCACCGCGATCGCCACCGTCAGCAGGATGGTGAACAGCCCGTACACCGCCAGCGCGACCGCGCTCACCGGCAGGAAGTCCCGCTCCGGGCGGCGGAACTCGCGCGCCAGGAAGGTCAGGTTCTCGAACCCGGCGAACGCCCAGAAGGCGAGGATGATCCCCGGCAGCACCACCCCGAGGTGCTGGGTGCCCGGTGCCACCGTGTGCAGGCCCTCCCGGGCCGAGGGCACCGCCGAGACCAGCAGCACCGTCGCCACCAGCACCAGCCCCCAGGTCGCAGCGGTCTGCACCCGGGTGCTCGCCCGGCCGCCCGCGAAGTTCACCAGCGCGGCCGTCAGCAGCACCGCCACCGCGATCGCCACCGTGACCGGCCGGCCCACCTCGAAGGTCTGCGCCACGTACCGCCCGGCGACGTACGCGCCCGACGGCAGGCCGACGATCACCAGCGCGATGAACATCACCGGCACGCACCGGCCGAACATGTCGCCGAGGCCGGCCCGGATGAACGCCTCGATCCCGCGTCCGTCCGGGTTGCTGCGCACCATGTCGTCGAACATCAGCAGCATCGGCAGGCACAGCAGGGTGGACAGCGCCCACACCAGCAGGCTGTTGTTGCCGGCCCGCGCGTACACCGCGGACGGCAGGAAGAGGATGCCCGACCCGGCGATCGAGCCGATCGCCAGCGGGATCGCCTGCCAGCGCGTCAGCCCGCGCCCGGGCGCCCGTGTCGTTCCGTCCGTGCTCATCGCTCCTCCTCCGTGTCCCACGGCAGGACCCGGCCCCGGTTGAGGACACCGCGCGGGTCCAGCGCCGCCTTCAGCGTCCGCATCAGCTCCAGCTCGCCCGCGGACCGGGTGTAGCCGAGGAACGCCCGCTTCTCGAAGCCGATGCCGTGCTCCGCGGAGATCGAACCCCCGCACGCCGACACCGCCCGGTACACGATGTGCTCCACCTCGGCCTTCCGCTCCCGGGTGCGCTCCCCGGTGGCGACCGCGATGTGCACGTTGTCGTCGCCGAGGTGCCCGAACACCAGCAGCCGCACCCCCGGCCACTCCTCCCGCAGCCGTTCGCCGATCCCCGCCAGGCAGTCCGTCAGCTCCCGCGCCGGCACGCTCACGTCGAAGCCGAACAGCGGCTGCATCCGCAGCACCTCGGACGGGATGCGCTCGCGCGCCTGCCAGAACGCCTTCAGGTCGGCCGGCGAGGAGGCCACCGCCGAGTCGAGCAGCTCGCCCGACAGCTCCTCCAGGCAGGCGAAGAACGCCGCCTCGTCGTCCGGCCGGGTGGTCTGGCACTCCGCCAGCACGTACAGCGGGTGACCCTGCGGCAGCGGCAGCCGCACTCCGGTGCCGTCCAGCACCGCGTACGCGTCCGACCAGACCACCTCGAAGGCGGTCAGCGCGCCCGGCATCCGGCTGCGCAGCGCACCGAGCAGCCGCAGCGCCGCGTCCACGTCCGCGACCGCGCAGAACGCGCCGGTGCGGCCGGTCGGCGCGGGCCGCAGCGCCAGCACCGCCGAGGTCACCACCCCGAGCGTGCCCTCGCTGCCGATGAACAGCTGCTTCAGGTCGTAGCCCGCGTTGTCCTTCACCAGGTCGGTGGAGAGTTCGAGCAGGGTGCCGTCGCACAGTGCCACCTGCAGCGACCGGACGTGGCTGCGGGTCATCCCGTAGCCGACGACGTTGACGCCGCCCGCGTTGGTGGCCACGCAGCCGCCGATGGTCGCACTGTCCTTGGAGGCGAGGTCGATCGGCACCATCAGGCCGTGGGCGGCGGCGTGCTCCTGGAGGGCGGCCAGGGTGACGCCGGCGCCCGCCGAGACGGTGCCCGCGGCCCCGTCCACCGCACCGACCGAGGTGAGGCGCTCGGTCGACAGCACGACCTCGTCCGCGGCGGGCACCCCGCCGGAGACCAGGCCGGTCATGCCGCCCTGGACGACCACGGGCTGCCGCTGGTCGTGGCAGTACCGCAGCACCAGCGCGACCTCCTCCGGGGTGCCGGGCCGGACGACCACCGAGGCCACCCCGACGCGGTCGCTCCCCCAGAGGTCCTGGGTGTAGCGCACGGGCAGGTCGGGGCCGGTCAGCACATGGCTGTCCCCGACGATGAGCCGCAGCACGTCCGCGTGCGCGGCGATGGTCCGTTCGGCGTCGCGGGCGGCGCCGTCCGGCCTCAGGGGCGTCGGTGCGGTCACGGGATCTCTCCTAACAGTCGGACGGCAGGTCGAAGTTGGCGTGCACGGCCTGCAGGCTGGTGCGGACGTGCAGGAGGTATCCGTCGCGGGAGGCCAGCGCCCGGCGGACGGCCGGGCCGACCAGGTGCGGATGGGCCACCGACTCGGCGGGCAGGCCGAACGAGCGGGCCCACAGCACCAGGTCGGGGTTGGCCAGGGAGGTCGCGCAGTCGTGGCCGGCGCCGCGCCGCGCGGCATGCGCCTGGATGGTCCCGTAGCTGCCGTTGTCGGCGACGATCACCACGGGCCGGCGGCCGGCGGCGCGGGCCGCGGCCAGCTCGTTGCCGGTCATCAGCACCCCGCCGTCGCCGACGACGGCGACCACCGTGCGGTCGGGGCAGCGCAGCGCCGCGGCGAGCGCGGCGGGCACCCCGAAGCCCATCGAGCCGCCCGCCAGGGCGAGCAGCCGCTGCCCGGCGCGCAGCCGGACGTGGCGGTGGATCCAGCTGCTGAAGTTGCCCGCGTCCAGGGTGAGGACCGCGTTGTCGGGCAGCCGCCGGTCGAGCGCGGCGGCGACCTCGGCGAAGTCCACGCCGTCCTCGCGGGGCCGCGGCTCGGCCACGGCCAGCGTGTCCTCCAGGGCCCGCCAGCCGGCGCGCCACTCCTCCCGGGCGGCCGCCGCCGGGGCGCCGACCGGGCCGCCGGCGTCGCCGGACGCGAGGTCGGCGAGCACCGCGAGCGGGTCGGCGGCGAGCAGTTCGCCCGGGCCGCGCGGGTCCGGGTGGACGGTGACCAGCCGGGTGCCGGCGCCGTGCCAGCCCGCCAGGTGTACCTCGTCCGGGAGGTCGCCGAGCAGCACCACCAGGTCGGCGGAGGCCAACCGGGCCCGGGTCGCGGCCGGGGTGCCGAGGTGCAGGTGGCCGGCGTAGTGCGGGTGGCGGTTGTCCAGCAGGTCCTGCTGCTTGTTGCCGAGCAGCACCGGCACGCCGGCGGCGGTCGCGAACCGGCCGAGTGCCGAGCCCGGCGCGCCCGCGGCGCCGCCGCGGCGCAGCAGCCGGCCGGCCAGCACGACCGGGCGCTCGGCCGCGGCCAGCAGGTCGCGGACGCGGTCGGCGGCGGGCGGTGCGGCGGCGGGCGGTGCGGCCCGCGGCGGCAGCGGCCGGTCGGCCTCCGGCACCTCGGCCCGCTCGTCCCACAGGTCCTCGGGGACGACCAGCACGGCCGGGCCGGGGACGGGCCCGCGCAGCGCCCGGGCGATCCGGGCGAACGCGGCGGGCAGCGACTCCGGGTCGTCCAGCACGACCACGGGGGCGATCCCGCCGAGCAGTGCCGCGATGTCGGTGCCCTGGAAGCCGAGGACGGGGTCGGTGCCGCGGTCGGCGCCGCCGACGACCAGCAGCAGCGGTGTGGGGTCGGCGGTGGCGGCGTCCAGGGCGATGCTGGCATTGGTGGCGCCCGGCGAGCGGTTGACGGCGACGGCGGCCGGACGGCCCGTCAGCCGGGCGTCGGCGAGGGCGGCGAAGGCCGCGCCGCTCTCGTGCCGGGTGGTGACGACGGTCAGTGCGTCGTCGCCGCCCGCGGCGTCCAGCAGCGGGAGGAAGGCCTCGCCGGGCACGGTGAACAGCCGGTCGACGCCGAGCGTGCCGCGCAGGAACCGCAGCACGGCGTGGGCGACGGTGGTGCGGGCCGTGGTCGGGCGGGTGGCCGTCCCCGGGCGGACGGGTGCCGCGGCGGTCATCGCCGCACCGCCGTGGACGGGTCGAGGTAGTCCCCGGTGGCGGACTCGGGCGGCCAGACGACGACGGCGTCCTGGGCGCTGTCCCCGGTGTGCCGGTAGTGCATCAGCACGATCTCCGGGGTGTCGTGGTGGCCGGTCTCCTCCGTCCAGGTGAAGGTGACCGGGCCGCGCCAGGTGTCGAAGGTGCCGCCCTCCAGCGCCTTCTGCAGTTCGGCGCGGTCGGTGCTGCCGGCGGCCCGGGCGGCCTGGGCGAGCACCACCACGTCGGTGAAGGCGTTCAGTGCGTTGTCCGGCGGGGCGCTGCCGAACTCGGCCTCGTACGTCTCGACGAACCAGCGGCCGACCTCGCTCAGGCCCGGCCAGTCGGGGCTGAACCGGGTGGCCGGCCAGACCACGCCCGCGCCGGCCTCGCCGGCCAGCGCCCAGTAGTCCTGCGAGCGCATCGGGAAGGGGAAGCACACCATCATCGGCACGCCCGGCAGCACGCCGGCCGCCACCGCGGAGGCGATCACCATGTAGTTGGTGCGCACCACGGCCGCGTTGAGCAGCAGGTCGGGGCCGAACGCGGCGACCTCGCCGAGCTGCGCGTCGAGGTCGGTGACGCCGTCCTGCGGGAAGTCGATCCGCAGCACCTCGACGCCCTCGACCGTGTCGACCAGGGTCTGCTGCAGGGTGTCGGCGAGCATCTGCCCGAAGACGGTGTCGGCGGCGACCAGGGCGATCCGCCGCCAGCCCTGCTTGCGGATGAAGCCGGCCATCAGCGGGGCCCGGTCGGCGATCGAGAAGTAGGTGCGGAAGACGTGCCGGCGGCCGAGGTTGACGGTGTTGTGGCCGTTCTCGATGAAGGTCGGCAGGCCCATCTCCTCCGCGGCGGCGGCCACGGTGGGCGTGGTGCGCAGGTGCCACTGGCCGATCAGCGCGCTCACCCGGTCGACGAAGGCGAGCTTGCCGAGGCCGCCGACCGCGGTGCGGGACATGTGCTCCCGGTCGGCGCCGATCTGGTCGTCGGCGAGGAAGAGGCGGACGCCGTCGCCGATGCCGTACTCGGCGGCGTAGCGGGCGCCGAGCACGGCGCCGCGGACGCACAGTTCGCCGGCCACCGGGTCGCCCGGCAGGGTGAGCGGGGTGAGGACGCCGACGGGCAGGGCGTGTTCCCCGGCGGTGCGGTTCTGCTGCTCGATCAGCTCGGCGGCCCGTTCGGCGGCCTCGTAGGACAGGGACACGGTGGGCTCCTCCTGGTCGGGGCGGTGGGTGCGGGGTGCGGGCGGCGGGTCAGACGCCGAAGCGCTTGCGGTAGTCGGCGGTGGCGCCGGTGACGGTGTCGGCGGTGAGCCCGAAGTCCTCGAGGCGGTACACGTGCCGGCCGCGGGCCCGGGCGGGCCGGTCGCGCAGGTGGTCGTCGACCGCGGCGGCGAACCCGGCGGTGTACGGCACGCCGACGAAGGCGCAGATCTGCCGCATCGCCGCCTGCGGGTCGCCGACCAGCCGCTCGTACGGCATGTCGAGCACCGGGCGGCCGGCGACCAGGCCGTCGCGGTCGTCGGCGAGCTGCTGGGAGAGGCCGGTGATCCGGCCGAACCACTGGTCGCCGATCTCCTTGGTGTCGACCTCGTCGCTGCGGGCGCCGCGCAGGGTGCGGCACAGGCTGGCGGTGGAGCCGACCACCTCGACCGGGTCGCGGTGCAGGTGGATGAAGCGGGCGTCGGGGTGGGCCTGCACGAGGTCCGGCAGGAACCAGGTGTGGAAGGGGCACTTGAGGACGGGTACCGGCAGGGTGCCGTCGTCCTGCCGGTGCAGGCTCATCAGGGTCTGCAGCTGGCTGCGGTGCCAGCGGTACGGCTCGGCGAGGCTCTGCCGGTGCAGCCACTCCCCGTAGGAGGGCACCCGGTAGCGCATCTCCAGCACCATGCTGTGGAAGGTGTTGGCGAGCAGCCGGTGGCACTCGTCGGGGCGGCCGGCGTCGATGTAGTGGATGGTCGGCAGGTCCGGGGCCTTGCGGTAGTAGTCCTCGACGTACTCCTGGGCCCGGCTGCGCAGGCGGTCGTGGGCGTGCGGGCTGCGGACGGCGTCGGTGTGGCTGGTGAGCTCCCACAGCAGCGGGCTGTGCAGGTCCTCGTGCAGGCCGAGCAGGTTGTGCAGCAGGGTGCTGCCGGTGCGCAGGAAGCCGATGACGAACACCGGCCCGTTCAGGTCGAGCCGGCCGAGGGAGGGGTCGGCGGTGTGCAGGGCGGCGGTGTCGGCCAGCACCTCCTGGGAGCGCAGCACCGAGCGCCACACCGGCTGGACGTCCTCGGGCCGGAGCCGGGCCTCGTCCCGGAGGGCACCGGCGAAGCGGTGCAGGGCCTCGGTGAAGGGTGCGGGGCCGGCGGCCGCCGCCGGGTTCGTGCGGCCCGCCGGTGCGGCTGCGGTCGTCATGACGCGTTCCTTTCGCTGGGCCAGGGGGTGAGGTCGCGCGGGGTGCGGCCGGCGCGGAGGTCGTCCAGGTTCGCCAGGAGCGTCCGGGCGACCTCGGCGGGCTCGCCGGGGAAGGCGAAGGCGCGGTGCGGGGAGACGACCAGCCGCGGCACCGCGTGCACCGGGTCGTCGGCGGGCAGCGGTTCGGCGTCGTGGACGTCGACGAAGGCGCCGCGCAGCCGGCCGGCCCGCAGCAGGGCGTGCAGGGCGGCGTTGTCGACGGTCTCGGCGCGTCCGACGTTGACGACGGCGGCGTGCGCGGGCAGCGCGGCCAGGACGTCGGCGCCGATCAGCCCGCGGGTCTGCGGGGTGCCCGGCAGGCAGGCGACCAGGTGGTCGAAGCCGGCGGCCTCGGCGGCGAGCCGGTCCGCCGCCACGGTGCGGACGGCGCCGGGCACGGGCACCTCACCGGTGCGGGTGACGGCGACCGGCCGGGCGCCCAGGGCGGCGAGCCGCTCCACGAGGGCGCGACCGATCCGGCCCGCCCCGGCCACCGCGACGGTGCTGCCGGCGAGCAGGACGGCGTCCGAGCGGTACCAGGGGGCGTCGCTGCGGCCGACCAGCTCCGGCACGTCCTTGAGCAGGGTGAACAGGCCGGCCAGGGCGTACTCGGCGACGGCGGTGACCGGCACCGTCGCGGAGTTGGTGACCAGGACGTCCGGGCGCAGGCCTGCGGCGGCGAGGTGGTCGGTGCCGGTGCCGGTCAGGTGGAGCCAGCGCAGCCGTTCGAGACCGGCCAGGCTGCCGGGCGGGAACTGGAAGCCGACGAGCACGTCGGCGTCGTCCGCGGTCACCGTCTCCGAGACGTGCAGCCGGATGCCGGGCGCCCCCTCGAGGACGGGCAGCAGCTTGGGCGCCATCTTGCTGTGGGCGAGGCGGACGTCGAGGTCGTGCCAGCCGGTGGCGGGTGCCGTGCCGGCGGTGAGTGCGGTCGTCATCGGGCTCAGGCCGCCTTCCTGCGGTGGGCGAGCAGGGCGGGCACGGGGTCGGTGCCGCCGGCGCCGGTGATCTCCAGGACGTCCCGGGTGTTGCGCCGCACGGTCCCGGCGACCAGGTCGAAGAGGCTGTGCACGAGGGCGTCGGTGGTGAGGCCGGCCGGTGCGCGGCCGGTGAGCAGCGCGCCGACGGCCGCGGCGGCGCCGACGTTGGCGACGACGTCCGGCACCAGGGTGATGCCGCGTTCGGCCAGTCGGGCGGCCGCTTCGGGCGTGCAGCAGAGGTTGCCGCCCTCGACCACGACCCGCGCCCGGACCCGGTCCGCGGTGTCGCCGCGGACGGCGTCGCCGGTGGCCGCGAGCACCAGGACGTCGGTGTCGATGTCGAGCCAGGCCTCCAGCCCGCCGTAGCGTGCGACGGAGTCCGGCAGGGCCTCGCGGGCGATGGTGCCCGCGTGGTCGGTGGCGGCGGCGAGGCGGTCGACCGGCAGGCCGTCCGGGTCGTGCACGGTGCCGTACGCGTCGGCGACGGCGACCACCCGGTGGCCGTGCCGCTCGAGGGTGCGGGCGACCGCCCGGCCGACGGTGCCGAAGCCCTGGACGGTGACCCGGCACGGCCGGTCGCCGAGCCGGTCGCGGGCGGCGGTGAGGGCGGCGACGGCCACCCCGCTGCCGGTGATGTCGGTGAGCCGGCCGCAGAGCTCCGCCCAGTCGGCGGGCAGCCGCGGGGTGCGGGCGATCCGGCGGGCGTCGTAGCCGGCCTCGGTGAAGAAGAGGTTGCGGTCGGAGTGGCGGGTGCCGAGGTCGCAGCCGAGGTAGACACCGCCGCGCAGCAGCGGGCCCGCGGACCGGCCGAAGGCGCGCAGGGCGCGCTCGCGGTCGCCGGGCCGGTTGCCGGGGGAGCGGAGCCCGGCCTTGGCGCCGCCGATGGGCAGCCCGGCGAGGGCGAGCTTGGTGGTCATCGCCCGGGCGAGGCGGGTGACTTCCGCCTCGGTGACGGTGCCGGTCATCCGGGTGCCGCCCATGGCGGCGCCGTCGACCAGGGAGTCGACCACGACCCAGCCGGTGAGGCCGTCGGCGGGGGAGGTGAGGGAGGTCGCCAGCAGGGGCGAGGGGCCGCCGCCCGGCGGGCGTCCGGGGTTCCCTGTCATGACTGCTCCTCTGCCGGGGTGTGGGAAGGATGTGTTGTCGTCATGTCCTAATGAGTTTTAGCTTCTGATGGAAAGCTAGGGCCGGGCTGACCGGCCGTCAAGCGATACGGTCGCCTTGTGCTCCTGCTATCGGATTCTTCGATGGAGGGTCGAGTGGTCGGGCGTCAGATTCAAACAGTTTTTTGAATCTGACGCCCCAGGTCGGGCTCCGGGCTCAGCCGCCGGCGACGGCCGGGATGATCGACACCAGGGCTCCCGGCCGGGTGCCGGTGGACAGCCCGTCGAGCATCCGGATGTCGTCCTCGTCGACGTACAGGTTGACGAACCGGCGCAGCGCACCCTGCTCGTCGAGGACGCGGGCGGTGATGCCGGGGTAGTCGCCGTCCAGCGCGGTCAGCACGTCGGAGACGGTGGCGCCGACCGGGGCGACGCTCACCTCCCCGGCGCCGCCGGTGTACGTGCGGAGGATGGTCGGGATGCGGACGTTGACGGTCATGCGGGTCCTCCTCGGACGGGTCGGTGCGGTGCGGCGGTCGGATGCGTGCGGTCGGGTGTGTGCGGTGCCGGTCAGAGGCCGGCGGCGCGGAAGGCGGCCAGCGTCGGGTCGATCTCCGCGGTCGGGCCGACCAGCGGCGACACCGCGTCCAGCGTCTTCAGGCCGTCACCGGTGTTGAGCAGCACGGTCGTCGCATCCGGGTCGAGCAGGCCCTCGCGCAGCAGCTTGCGGAGGGTGGCGAGGGTGACCCCGCCGGCCGTCTCGGCGAACACGCCCTCGGCGCGGCCGAGCAGCCGGATCGCGTCACGGATCTCGTCGTCCGTCACGTCCTCGACCGCGCCGCCGGTGCGGCGGCACACGTCGAGCGCGTACGGGCCGTCCGCGGGGCTGCCGATGGCGAGCGACTTGGCGATGGTGCGGGGCCGCACCGGCCGGATCGCGTCCCGGCCCTCCTTGAAGGCGGTCGCCACCGGGGCGCAGCCGCCGGCCTGGGCACCGAACACCCGCACCGGCCGCTCCTCCACCAGGCCGAGCCGGGAGAGCTCGCCGAAGGCCTTGTCCACCTTGGTGAGCTGCGAGCCCGAGGCGACCGGCACCACGACCTGCTCCGGCAGCCGCCAGCCGAGCTGCTCGGCGATCTCGTAGCCGAGCGTCTTGGAGCCCTCCGCGTAGTACGGGCGGACGTTGACGTTGACGAAGGCCCAGTCCTCCTCGCCGGACAGCTCGGAGGCGAGCCGGTTGACGTCGTCGTAGTCGCCGCGGACGGCCAGCAGGGTGCCGCCGTAGACCGCGGTGGTGACGATCTTCGCCTGCTCCAGGTCGGCGGGCACCAGCACCACCGAGCGGATGCCCGCACGGGCTGCGGCCGCGGCGACCGCGTTCGCCAGGTTGCCGGTCGACGGGCAGGCCAGCACCGAGAAGCCGAGCTCGCGGGCCGCCGCCAGGGCGACCGCGACCACGCGGTCCTTGAACGAGTGCGTCGGATTGCCGGAGTCGTCCTTGATCCACAGCTCGCGCATCCCCAGCTCGCGGGCCAGGTTGTCGGCCCGCACCAGGCGGGTCCAGCCGGGCTCGGTGTTCCGGGTGGCGGCGACGTCCTCGGGCACCGGCAGCAGGCCCCGGTAGCGCCAGATGCTCGCCGGCCCGGCCTCGATCGACTCCCGGGTCACGCCCCGGAACTCGTACGCCACCTCCAGCGGGCCGAAACACTCGGCGCAGACGTACAGCGCGCCCAGCTCGTACCGGCTGCCGCACTCGCGACAGGCCAGGGCCGTGGCGGGCCCGAGGTCGGGCCTGCGCGCGGGGGCGCGGAGGGCGGGAGACGTGGTCGGAAGGGCGGTCGGGCTCAGGTCGATGGTGCTCACGGGCTTCTCCTCGGGGTCTGCGGGAACGCGGAGCGGGTCAGCTGCCCAGGCCGCCGCCGACCACCAGCTGGGTGCCGGTGACGTAGGCGGCGTCGTCGGAGGCGAGGTAGAGGACGGCGGCGGCCACGTCGTCCGTGGTGCCGAGGGTGCCGAGCGGCACCCGGGCCAGGTAGCCGGCCAGGGCGGTCTCCCGGTCGGGGTGGAAGTGGTCGAGGATGCGGTCGCGCAGGTCGGTCCCGACCAGCGCCGGGTGGACGGAGTTGCAGCGGATCGGGTAGCCGCTGCGCGCGCAGTACAGCGCCACCGAACGGGTCAGATGGGCGACCGCGGCCTTGGCCGCGCCGTAGGCGGCGAAGGCGGGCGTGCCCGCCAGGCCGGCGGTGGACGAGAGGTTGACGATCGCGCCGCCGCGCCCCCGCATCGCCCGGATCGCGGCCCGGCAGCCGAGGAAGACGCTGTCCAGGTTGCTGGCGGTCAGCCGCCGCCACTCGGCCAGCGACATGTGCTCCGGGTCCTGGCGCTCCTCGGTGCCCGCGTGGCCGGCGTTGTTGACCAGGACGTCCAGCGGGCCGCCGACCGCCTCCGCCTCCTTCAGCACCTCCTCCCAGCGGTGCTCGTCGGTGACGTCCTGCGGCAGGTAGTGCGCGCGGTCGCCGAGCCGGCGGACGGCCTCCGCACCGCGGCCCGCGTCGCGTCCGGTGACGACCACGGCCCGCGCGCCCTCGGCGAGCGCCCGCTCGGCGGTGCGCAGCCCGATGCCGGCGGTGCCGCCGGTGATGAGCAGGGCCTTGTCGGTGAAGCGCACGGTGCTCTCCTCGTCCGTCGTGGTCGTGGTCGTGGTCGTGGTCGTGGTGGTGCGGTGGTGTGGTGGTGTGGTGGTGTGGTGGCCGGCCGGCCAGCCGGTCGCGGGGGCGGGAGCGGCACCGCCCCCGCGACGGCGGCCCCGGGTCAGACCAGGCTGAGCGCGGTGGTGCGGCCGCCGGCGGTCCCGGCGGTCTCCCGCTCGGCGAGCCTGCGGTCGGCGAGCTCGGCGGCGGCGTCCATCAGCTGCAGGCCGCTGCTCTCCGCGAACTCGAGCAACCGGTCGGTGCTGCGGCGGATGCGGCGGCCGACCTCGCGGTAGAGCCAGGCGGTGAGCGTGTCGGCGTCGGCCATCGCCTCGGCGGGCGCCTCGCCGGTGAGGAGCAGCGCGGTGACGGCCGCACCACCGGTGTTGACGACGATGTCCGGCAGCACCTTGACGCCACGCGCGGCGAGGGCCCGCTGCGCCCCCGGGGTGCAGGTGCAGTTGCCGCCCTCGGCGACGATGCGGGCCCGAACCCGGTCGGCGTTGGCCTCGGTGATCGCGTCGCCGCCCGCGGCGAGCACCAGCACGTCGGCGTCCACGTCGAGCCAGGCGTCCGGCGTCGGGTCGAGGGTCAGGCCCTCCGGCAGCCGGCTGCGGTCGATGGTGCCGGCGCTGTCGGTGGCGGCGAACAGGGCCTCCAGCGGCAGGCCGTCCGGGTGGCTGACGGTGCCCTCGCGGTCGGCCACCGCGACGACGGTGAAGCCGCGGGCGGACAGACCCGCCGCGACCGCGCTGCCGACGCAGCCGAAGCCCTGGACGGCGACGGTGCGACACTCGCCGCGGATGCCGAGGGTGTCGACACCCTGGTCGATGCCCTCGCAGACGCCGAAGCCGGTGACGTCCGAGCACTTCTTCCACAGTTCGGGCCAGCTGCAGGGCAGGCCGGTGGAGTCGGTGGCGAGGGTGGCGTCGAAGCCGGCGGCGTCGAAGAAGACGTCGCGGTCGCGGTGCGAGACGCCCTGGTCGCCGCCCAGGTACAGGCCGCCGTGCAGCAGCGGGGAGACGGCCTTGCCGAACTCGGCCAGCACGCGGTCGCGTTCGGGGCCGAGCGGCAGCCCGCAGACGATGCCGGCCTTGGCGCCGCCGATGTCCAGCCCGGCGAGCGCCAGCTTCATCGTCATCTTGCGGGCGAGCTCGGCGACCTCGTCGGGCGTGACGCCCGGGGTCATCCGGGTGCCGCCCATGGCGCGTCCCTGCGCGAGGCTGTCCACGATGACGAAGGCGTGCAGGTCGGCCTCGTCGTTGTCGACGAACACACGGATCTTCATGCTGTGCTCCTTCGGTTCGGGATGGGAACGGGTGCTGCTGTGGGCCCGCCCGGTGGGCGGGGTGGTGCGGTCGGAGGGGCTCCTCGCCGGAGCCCGGGCCGGGCCTGCCCGGTCACGCGTGTGCGGTCAGGAAGCCGAGCAGGTCGTGGCGGGTGAGGATGTCGCTGGAGCGACCCTCGTCCGCGACGATGACGGCGGGGTGCCGGCTCAGGGCGCCGATCGCGGTGGCGACCGGCTCGGCCGCGCCGACGAATGGCAGCGGTGCCGACATGTGGGCCCGCACCGGGTCGGCGGAGGAGATCCGCCCGGAGGAGAGGCCGTCGAAGAGGTCCGACTCGGTGACCGAGCCGACCACTTCGGCGATGTTGGCCGGGTGGCGGTCGAGCATGACCGGCAGCTGCGAGATGCCGTGCCGCCGCATCTGGTCGATCGACTCGGCGACGGTCTGCTGCGGACGGGCGAAGACCAGGAGCGGCAGCGCGTCCCGCTTGGCCCGCAGCACGTCCTGCACCCGCAGGTCGCCCTCGGTGGCGTCGCCGAAGCCGTGGGCGTCCATCCAGGTGTCGTTGAAGATCCTGGAGAGGTAGCCGCGGCCGCCGTCCGGCAGCAGCACGACCACGACGTCGTCCGGGCCGAGGTCGCGGGCGGCCCTGGCCGCGGCGGCGACCGCCAGACCGGAGGAGCCGCCCACCAGCAGGCCCTCGCGGCGGGCCAGCGCCCGGGTGGTGGCGAAGGCCTCGTGGTCGCTGACCGCGAGGACCTCGTCGCACACGGACCGGTCGAAGTTGCCCGGCCAGATGTCCTCGCCGACGCCCTCCACCAGGTACGGCCGGCCGTCGCCGCCCGAGTACACCGAGCCCTCCGGGTCGGCGCCGATCACCCGGACCGCCCCGGCGGAGGCGTCCTTGAGGAAGCGTCCGGTGCCGCTGATGGTCCCTCCGGTACCGACACCGGCCACGAAGTGGGTGATCCGGCCCTCGGTCTGGCGCCAGATCTCCGGGCCGGTCGAGGCGTAGTGGGCGCGGGGGTTGGCCGGGTTGGCGTACTGGTCGGGCTTCCAGGCGCCGGGGATCTCCCGGGCCAGGCGGTCGGAGACGCTGTAGTAGCTGTCGGGATGGTCGGGCGGCACGGCGGTCGGACAGACCACCACGCGCGCCCCGTACGCCCGCAGTACCGCCTGCTTGTCCTCGTTGACCTTGTCGGGGACGACGAAGACGCAGTGGTAGCCGCGCTGTTGGGCGGCCATCGCGAGACCGATGCCGGTGTTGCCGGAGGTCGGCTCGACGATGGTGCCGCCGGGGCGGATCGCGCCGGAGCGCTCGGCTGCGTCGAGCATGGCGAGCCCGATGCGGTCCTTCACGGACCCGCCGGGGTTGAGGTACTCGACCTTGGCGAGCACCAGCGCTCTGGTGTCGACGACATGTCGGAGACGGACCAACGGCGTGTCACCGACCGCGTCGAGGATCGAATCAGCGAACTGCATGTCATGGCTCCCGGACTGGTCATGGCCTTGCCGGACGGACGACGGATGCGCCTGACGGGAATCGCGCCGGGCCGCACCGCCCGCACCCCGGGGCGCTGCGGTACCCGGTCACGGGCGGGCCGCTGCCGGGACCGGGTCTACGGCGGACGAGCTGTCCGACCGTTCGCCCCGGGCTCTCCGGTACGGCGACGATTTCACTTGCTATCAAGCATTAGGGCATGTCTTGTGTTCGAGATTTCTCGAACTCCAAGCGAGTTCGCCACTTGCTAACTGTATCTAGCTGATGATGCGATCGACTGTAGGAGGAACATTCCGCTTGGGTCAACGGACCGATCGGCATCGCCGATCGGACGCCGCTCGCGGAGCCGGTGACCGCCGCCGGGACGGGCCCGCCCCGCTGCCGTGCTGACCTGACGTTCCGCCGGTCCGGCGGCTGCGCGCCGTGCACCCGGGGATTGGCCGGAGTGCCGACGCCCTTGCCCGGCGCGCTCTGGTCGGCGGAGTGCGGCCCGGTTACGCTGCCCCCGCACCCCCGCGGGCGCCGGCACCTGCCGCGCGCCACCGTCGTCCCGGCCCCGGCCGATGTCCGGAACTCCGATGCCACGGGCCGTCCGAGGGCCTGCTCACCGGCCTTCGGCGCCCACTCCCGGCGCCGTTCCGCGTGCCCTGCGCCCTGCTTTCGCCGAACGGCCGCAGCCCGCAAGCCACGCACGGACAGTGGTCCCGCCCGCAGCTGCCCGCCCCATCCGCTCGCCCGACCCCGATCGCCACGGAGGCCGCGATGCCGACCCGTTCGTTCCCGCCCGCAACCGCACAGCCTGCCGCGCACTCCGCCGCGCCCCGGCCGCCCCTGCCGGAGCCGGGGATCCCGCTGCTGCCGTTCCGCGCGCTGCGCTACGACCCCGCCGCCGTACCGCTGCACTCCGCGGTCGCGCCGGCCGCCGACACGCTCACCACCGGGCAGGCCCGCCGCCACCGGGCGGACGGACTGCACAGCGTCCTGCACCTGCTGCAGCCCGACGACGCCGGTACGGCCCGCGGTGCCGCCGCCGGTGCGGCCGAGCGCTGGGAGCGCGCCTCCCGCTGCTACCGGGCCTGGGTGGCCGGCGGCGTCCTGCGCCAGGACCCGGAGCCGGCGCTGTACCTCTACGAGCAGGACGGGCCGGCCGGCCGCTGGCGCGGGCTGTACGGCGAACTGCCCCTGGCGCCGGGCCGGACGGGGGTCGTGTTCCCGGCCGCCGGGCCGGGCGCCGCGGCGGACCCGGCCCGCGCCGACCGCGAACTCGCGCGGATGCGGGTGGTCGGAGCCCAGACCGAACCGGTCGTCCTGCGGCACGACGGGGCCGGCCCGGCCCTGCGGGCCGTCGCGGAACTGGCCGATCGGACCCCGCTGGCGGCCGTCCGGACGGCGGACGGCGCCGACCACCGGATCTGGGCCGTGCAGCGGCAGCCGGAACTGGCCGAGATCCGGCGATGTCTGGCCGACCGTCAGGCCGTCGTCGCCGACGGCGGGCACCGCTACCTCGCCTACCACCGGCTGCGGGACTGGCGCATTCCGGGAGGCGGCGCCGGGCTCGTCCTGGTGGTGGCCCCCGGCGGCGCACCCGCCGTGCCGCACCCTGCTACGGGGCTGGTCGTCCGGGCGCTGCACCGGACGTGAGCGACCGGCCGCCCGCCGAGCGGGACCGGGTCAGCCCGCTCGGCGGCGGTCGCGGTAGGCCGCGGCGGCGGCCCGGTCGTTGCAGGCGTCGCAGCAGAAGCGCCGGTTGCCCGGCCGGGTGCGGTCGACGAAGACGCACTCGCACGGCGCGGCGGCGCAGATGCCGAGCCGGCGCACGCCCTTGTCCGCGACGAAGGAGACCAGGGCGCCCGGCAGGCGGGCGGCGAGCGCGGAGTAGCCGTGGCGGTCGGAGCCCCAGTCGATCCGGGCCCCGCCCCGCCCGTCGGGCAGCAGCTGCGGCACCGCGTTCGCCTCCCGCACCAGGCCGTTGAGCAGCACGGCGGCCTCGGCCGGTGTCCCCGCGTGGAAGACCCCGCGCAGCCGCTCGCGCAGCATCCGCAGCGGTTCGAGATCGGCGGCGGTCAGCTCGGCCGCGAGTCCGGGCTCGCCGAGCCGGACGAGTTCGTGGCGGTAGCGCGAGACGTCGGTCAGGCTGTCCGGCGGATCGGCCAGCGCGTAGACCGTGTTGACCAGCTTGACCGCCAGCTCCAGATCGTCCACCGGCCCCGCCCCGCGATCGCTCTGTGTGTACCGGAACGGGGTGGGCCGGGCCGCGGATCGGCGGCCGGCACCCCGGCCCGCCACTGTAGCAGGGGCCCCTCCGGAGACCGTGCGGGCCGCCGGAGGGCTCAGCCTTCCGTCCGGCCGTTCCCGGCCCAGGCGGTGAGGGCGGGTACGCACCGGTCGGCGAAGTACTCGTAGTCCTCGGGCGTGTTGTAGACGTGGGTGGACAGCCGGAAGTAGCCGGTGCCGCCGAAGCTGGTGAACGCCGCCTCGACGCCCAGTTCGGCCGCGACCCGGTCGCGCAGCGCGTCGGCGGCGATCCGGTCGGGCGCCAGGCCGTCCGGCAGCCGGACCAGCCGCAGGGCGTTGACCGGCATGCCGACGTCCACCGCGGCGGGTCCACCGGTGGCGTCCGAGAAGGCCGCGCCGATGATCTGCTCGGCGTAGTCGGCGAGTTCGCCCAGGTAGTCGCGGGCGGTCTCCCATCCCCAGGTGCGCTCGACCAGGTCGAGGGCGACGGGGGCCGCCAGGTAGCCGGTGGCGTCGGTCGTGCCCTGGGTGTCGAACCGCTCCGGGAACGGCTCGCGGGCCGCCCAGGAGTCGATCAACGGGTACAGCCGGTGCCGCAGTTCGGAGCGGGCCACCAGCGCGGAGGTGCCGCGCGGCGCGCAGCCGAACTTGTGCAGGTTGCCCACCCACACGTCGAACTCCAGCCCGTCGAGCGGGTCCTCGGCGAGGCCGGGCACGTGCGCCCCGTCGAGCAGCAGCGGGACGCCGCGCTCCCCGGCGGCGGCGCCGACCGCCGCGACGGGCATCCAGCGGGCGGTCGCCGAGGTGATGTGGTCCAGCACGATCAGGCCCGTCCGGTCGGTGACCTCGGCGAGCACCGCCGCCGCGGCCTCCTCCGGGCCGGCGTCCAGCGGCACCCGTGCCGTGCGGACGGTGCCGCCCCAGCGGCGGGCCAGCCGCTCGGCGCCCATGGTGACGGCGCCGTAGCCGTGGTCGGTGACCACCACCTCGCCCCCGGGCCGGTGCGGCAGGCTGCCGTACACGACGCTGGCCCCGGCGCTGGCGTTGGGCACCAGGGCCAGGTCGCCGGCGGGTACGCGCAGGAACCCGGCGACGGCGGCCCGTGCGGCGGCCACCCGGCCGGGCAGCGCCGGGAACCACACCACCGGCGCCCGGTCCATCTGCTCGCGCAGCCGCTGCTGCTCCTGCTGGGCGGCCAGCGGCACCGCACCGAACGAGCCGTGGTTGAGGTGCTTCATCGCCGGGTCCAGGGTCCACGCCTCGGCGGCGGGCCGGCCGTCCGGCAGGAGCAGGGGGCGCGGTGCAGGGGTCACGTCGCGGGTCCGTCCGGTGGTGTTCGAAGGGTGCTCGGGTGGTCGTTCAGGGGAGCGCGTACCCCTGGAGGCCCTCGGTGACGGGGAGGTCGGCGAGGCGCCACTCCAGCATGCCGTCGTTGAGGCGGACGGCCCGCCGTCCCCGTTCGGTGAGCAGGCGGACGGCGTCGTAGGCGAGCACGCAGTACTCGCCGCGGCAGTAGACGGCGACCTCGGTGTCCTCGGGCAGTTCGCCGATCCGGCCGGCGAGCTGGTCGACGGGGATGCAGAGGGCGCCGGGGATGTGGCCGGCCAGGTACTCCTCGAGCGGGCGGACGTCCAGCAGGACGAGGTCGCCGGCCTCGACGCGGGCGCTCAGCTCCTCGTGGCCGACCTCGCGGGCGCCGTCCTCT
This sequence comes from Kitasatospora sp. NPDC051914, assembly GCF_040680995.1. Classification (NCBI taxonomy): domain Bacteria; kingdom Bacillati; phylum Actinomycetota; class Actinomycetes; order Kitasatosporales; family Streptomycetaceae; genus Kitasatospora; species Kitasatospora sp. NPDC051914. Next base: position 55,108 of record NZ_JBFAXX010000003.1, on the reverse strand, counting down.
CCGAGGTAGGCGTCCAGTGCGGCGGGCACGGCGGCCTGGTGGCGTTCGGCGACCTTGCGCAGCAGGGCCAGCAGCTGCCCCACGTCCTCGCCGGAGAGCCGGTAGTGGATGCGCACGCCCTCACGGCGGGTGGTGACGAAGCCGGCCTGCTTGAGCGCCTGGAGGTGGGCGGAAGCGGTGGTGAGGTTCAGCCCGGCGGTCTTCGCCAGGGCGTCCACCGTGCGCTCGCCCTGGGCGAGCAGGTCGAGCAGCTCCAGGCGCTTGCCGCTGGCCAGCGCCTTCCCGCTGGCGGCGAACGCGTCGTACAGCTGTGCCTTCGTGCCGGCCGTGGCGGTCTGCGGCATGGCATCCTCCACTCGTTAATCCATGAATCCATGGAATATGGTACCGGGTCCGTCCGGTGATCGGCCTCGGCTGCGCCCCCGGCTCAGCGGCCCGGCTCGGCGCCCCCGGCTCAGCGGCCGCGGGCGGTCGCGGCGACGGCGGGCAGGACGGCCAGCGCGAGGAGTCCGCCGCCCAGGGCGAGGGCCGGGTACCCGGCCATGTCGACGACGGCGCCCGAGGCCAGGCCGCCGGTGGCGCCCGACACCGCGATGGCGACGTCCACCATGCCCTGGGTCCTGGCGCGGGTGGCGAGCGGTACGGCGTCGGTGATGATCGCGGTGCCGGAGACCAGGCCGAAGTTCCAGCCGAGGCCGAGCAGGGCGAGGGCCAGGGCGAGCAGCACGACGCCGTCGCCCGGTGCGACGGCCGCCAGCAGGCCAGCGGCGAGCAGGGTGATGCCGGAGGCGACGGCGAGGGCGGTGCTCCCGAAGCGGTCGACCAGGCGTCCGGTCAGCGGCGAGGGCAGGTACATCGCGCCGACGTGGATGGCGATGACCAGGCCGGAGGCGGCCGTCCCGTGGCCCGTGTCGTGCATGTGCACGGGTGTCATCGTCATGACGGCGACCATGACGAGCTGGGTGAGGACCATCACCAGGGTGCCGCTCACGACCCGGCCGCCCGTCCGGGGTGCCGGGTCGTCCGCCGGGGCGGCGGTGCCGGCCGGGTCCGCCGGCCGGGCCTCGTCGAGGGCGCGGGCCAGCAGCAGCGGGTCGGGGCGCAGCCGGATCGCGAGCACCAGGGCGGCGGCCGCGTAGGCGACACCGGCCAGCAGGAAGGGGCCGGCGAGCCGGGGTATGCCCATCGTGCGGGCGAGGTCGCCGGTCGGGGCGGCGAGGGTGGGGCCGACGACGCCGCCGAGGGTGGTGGCGACCAGGACGGTGGAGACGGCGCGGGCCCGGTGGGTGGGCTCGGCGAGGTCGGCCCCGGCGTAGCGGGCCTGCAGGTTGGTGGCCGTGCCGGCGCCATAGACGAACAGGGCGGCGAAGAGCAGGGCGGGGCTCTCGGTGACGGCGGCGGCGATGACGCCCGCGCTGCCGACGGCGCCGGTGGCGTACCCGGCGGCCAGTCCGGGGCGGCGGCCGCGGGCCGCCGAGATGCGGCTGACGGCGATGGCGGCGAGGGCGCTGCCGGCGGTGAACAGCGCGCTGGGCAGTCCGGCCAGCCCGGTGGTGCCGAGCATGTCCTGCGCGAGCAGGGCGCCGACGGTGATGCCTGCGGCCAGACCGGCGCCGCTGAGGACCTGGGAGACGACCAGGACGGTCAGGACGCGGCGCTGGACGGCGGCAACGGAGGCGGGTGCGGCGGGCTTCGCGGCGGCGGTGCTCGTCACGGGCGGCTCTTTCGGCTGGCTGGGAGGGCGTTCTGACGGGGCGAATGTTCGGAGGAATCCTCCAAAAATCCATGGAATATCGTAGACGTCGCGGGGTCCCGCATCCAGACCCGGGGAGGCACCGGAATCGCATGAACGCCACCGGGGTCGCCGACGCGGTCCTTGCCGCGGCCCGCAGGCAGACGGCGCCCCGCACCGCCGTACGGACGCACGTCAGGGGCCGGCCCGAAGGGCCGGCCCCTGACGACGGGTCGAAGGCGATCAGTCCTGCGCGAGCAGCTCGAGGGTGTCGATGACGCGGTTCGAGAAGCCCCACTCGTTGTCGTACCAGGCGACCACCTTGACGTGCCGGCCGTCGACCCGGGTGAGCGCGGCGTCGAAGATCGACGAGGCGGGCTGGCCGGTGATGTCGCCGGAGACCAGCGGTTCGTCGGAGTAGTCGAGGATGCCCTTGAGCCGGCCGTCGGCGGCGGCGCGGTAGGCCGCGAGCACCTCGTCGCGGGTGACCTCGCGGGAGACCGTGGTGTTCAGCTCCACGATCGAGCCGACCGGGACGGGCACCCGGATGGAGTCGCCCGACAGCTTGCCGTCCAGGCCCGGCAGCACCAGGCCGATCGCCTTGGCGGCGCCGGTGGTGGTGGGCACGATGTTCACGCCGGCGGCGCGGGCGCGGCGCATGTCGCGGTGCGGGCCGTCCTGGAGGTTCTGCTCCTGGGTGTAGGCGTGCACCGTGGTCATGAAGCCGTGCTCGATGCCGGCCAGGTCGTCCAGCACGGACGCCAGCGGGGCCAGCGCGTTCGTGGTGCAGGAGGCGTTGGAGACGATCACGTGCTCGGCCGGGTCGTAGGCCTCGGTGTTCACGCCGTAGGCCAGGGTGACGTCCGCGCCGTCGGAGGGGGCACTCACCAGCACGCGCCGGGCGCCGGCCGTGATGTGCGCGCGGGCGGCCTCCGCCGAGGTGAAACGGCCGGTGGCCTCCAGGACGATGTCGACACCCAGCTCGGCCCACGGCAGCCGGGCGGGCTCCCGCTCGGCGAGCACCTTGATCCGGCGGCCGTCGACCACCAGATCGGTCCCGTCGACCTCGACCGGGCGGCCGAGGCGGCCGAGCGCACTGTCGAACTTCAGCAGGTGCGCGAGGGCGTCCGGGGCGGTCAGGTCGTTGATGGCGACGACCTCCAGCTTGCTGTCGCGCTCGAGCAGGGCGCGGAGGGTGTTGCGTCCGATGCGGCCGAATCCGTTGACGGCGATGCGGGTCATGGAGGTTCCTTTCGTTTCGTCCCGCCGTCCATGTTCGGCATCCCGGGCGCCCGCAGACAGTGGCCTGATCGACAGCGTACGCAAGTATCCCGCCAGACATGTCGCCACCGACCGCAAGGATCTCGCCAGCCCGCGCCCGGCTGCGCGGATCCCGCAGCCCTCACGCGGAGAAGGTGTGCCGGTACTCCGTCGGCGAGGTGCCGAGAATCCGCTGGAAGTGCATCCGCAGGTTGGCGCCGGTGCCCAGCCCGACCCGGTCGGCGATCTGCTCCACCCCCAGATCGGTGCGCTCCAGCAGCTCGCGCGCCAGGTCCACCCGGGCCCGCAGCACCCACTGCATGGGCGTGTAGCCGGTGTCCTCCGCGAACCGCCGGGAGAAGGTGCGCGCCGACACCCGCGCATTGCGGGCCAGCGCCTCCAGGGTCAGCGGTTCCGCGAGGTGCGCCAGCGCCCACTCGCGGGTGTCGGCGAACAGGTCGCCGAGCGGCTCGGGCACGCTCCGCGGGACGTACTGCGCCTGGCCGCCGCTGCGGTAGGGCGCCGCCACCAGCCGCCTCGCCACGTGGTTGGAGAGCCCGACGCCGTGGTCGCGCCGCACCAGGTGCAGGCACAGGTCGATGCCGGAGGCCGCGCCCGCCGAGGTCAGCACGTCGCCCTCGTCCACGAAGAGCACGTTCTCGTCCACCCGCACCAGCGGATGCCGCTCGGCGAGGGCCTTGGTGTAGTGCCAGTGCGTCGTCGCCCGCTTGCCGTCGAGCAGACCCGTCGCCGCCAGCGCGAACGCCCCCGTGGAGATCGCGGCGAGCCGCGTCCCGCGTTCGTGGGCCGCCTTCAGCGCGGCGACGACCGCAGCCGGCGGCTCCGTCGTCGCCGGCTCCCGGTAGCCCGGAATGAAGACCGTGTCGGCCTGCTCGAAGGCCTCCAGGCCGTCCGCCACGTGGTACGAGAGCCCGTCGCCGCCGGCCACCAGCCCCGGCGCCGCACCGCAGACCCGCACCTCGTACGGCATGCTCGGCCGGCTCGAGAACACCTGCGCCGGGATGCCCACGTCGAGCGGCTTCGCACCCTCGAGCACCAGCACCGCGACCCGGTGCTTCCCTGCGCCCATCGGGCCTCCCTCACACACTCCCGCGGACCCGTCCGCCCCGTGGCCGGGACGGCGGCTGTCGCAAGCATCCTGCCACCGGTCGGCAGAGCCCTCGGCCGGACAGGGCTGCGCCCTCCGGAGCCCGACGGCCCGTCACCGATCGTGTGCCGGCCGGTAGCCTGCCCGGATGGCCTACCAGTTGGTGATCTTCGACAACGACGGGGTGCTCGTCGACAGCGAGCCGACCGCGCACCGCATCCTCTCCGGATACCTGACCGAACTCGGCTATCCGACGACCCTCGAGGAGTCCTTCCACCACTTCCTGGGCAACGCCGGACGCAACGTCCACCAGGTGATCGCCGACCGCTACCGGGGCACCCTGCCCGAGGACTTCACCGCACGCTGCCACGACCGCGTCTTCGCCGCATTCCGCGAAGGGCTGGCCGCGACGGCCGGCGCGGACACCGTCCTGGACGAACTGCGCGGACGCGGCATCCCCTACTGCCTGGCCTCCTCCTCCGACCACGCCTGGATCGACCTCACCCTCGACCGCGCCGGACTGCGGCCGCACCTGCCGGAGGAACTCGTCTTCAGCGCCCAGGACGTCCGGGGCGTGGGCAAGCCCGCCCCCGACCTCTTCCTGCACGCGGCGGCCACGCTCGGCGTGGCCCCGCACGAATGCCTGGTGATCGAGGACAGCCCCAACGGCGTCCTCGCCGCCCGCGCAGCCGGCATGGACGTCCTCGGCTACACCGCACTGACCCCCGCCCACCGCCTCACCACCGCCGGCGCCACCGGCCTGATCGAACGCCTCCCGGACCTGCTCGACCACATCTGATCCGGGCGCAGCGCCTTCCACGGGGCCGGCCCGCCCGGTCAGGCAAGCGGTGTGGTGCGGCGGGCCGTCCGCAGCGCCTGCCGCGCCGCACCGGAGACGTGGCCGCCGAGGCCCGTCCTGGCGTGGTCGTGGCCGGCGAGGTGCTCCAGTAACGGCAGGGAGCGGGGGTCGCCCGTCGAGCCGAGGGCCTGGCAGGCGAGCGCGCGCAGGTCCGGGTCCGCGGCGAGGGCGATCAGCTCGTCCACCACCGCGGGGCCGAAGGCGGCGATCGCCGAGGCCAGGTGACCGGACTTCGGGTCCCGACGGTCCGTCAGGGCCTGCCGGAGCACAGCGAGCGCCCGGTCGCCGCCGATCGAGGCGAGGGCCCGCGCCGCTGCGCCGCGCACCCGCCGCACCCCGTCGTCCAGCCGCGCCGCCAGGGTGGGCACGGCCGCCGGATCCGCGAGCCGGCCCAGCGCCCGGCAGGCATCCTCGCGGACCATGGCCTCGGGGTGGTCTAGCAGGTCGGTGATCGGCGGGACGGCCCGGTGGAGACGGAGCTCCGCGCAGGCGAGCGCCGACCACCGCACCCCGCGGTGGCCGCGGTCGGCGAGGGCGCGCAGCAGGCCTGGCTCGAGCGCCTCGTCGCCGAAGAGGGCGACCCGGTCGAGCGTCCGGCACCAGACGGCGGTGTCGTGCGCCCGGTGGTCGGAGGCGACGGCGTGCAGGGCCGACCTGGCCTGCCCGTTGCCGAGTTCGGCCCACTCCAGCAGGGCGCCCACCGCCCGCAGGCGGGTCGCGCGGCTGCCGTGCAGGTCGGCGGCGAGGACGGTGACCAGTGAGGCGGGCCCGTGCGGCGGTGGGCCGAGGGCGGTGCCGAGGTCGGCGGCCAGCCCTGGTTCGAGCTCGCCGAGCCGGAAGGCCGCCGGGCCGATCCGCGTGCCGACGTCCGCGTCGTACCGGCCGTCGCCGCGCAGGTTGGCCGCCAGCTTGGCGACCGTGCGGAACAGCAGGTGCGCACGGCCGGCCGCCTCGCCCGGCGGGCCGACGGGGAGCGCGTCCAGCCGGCCCGCCATGGCCACCGCGACGGCGGCCGGCGGGCGCCCGGCCGCACGGAGGACGGCTTCGGCCCAGCCGACCGGGTCGCTCTGACGCTCGTACAGCTGCCGTCCCCACAGGCGGAGAGCGGCGTCCCGGTGATCGCTCATCCCGTGATGCTCGCAGTGCGGGATGCGGCCGCCAACGGTTTTTCGGAGCGGCCCGGCGTCCCGAGCGGGGTCGGCCCCGTCTTCGTCCGGGACCTTCCGGCCCGGACGGGTGCGGGCGGCCACGAGGGGCGCGGGAACCGTGCGAATCGGAAGAGGCGGTGTCGCGCCTCCTGCCCTGCGCAGTTCCCGCGCCCCGGAGCGGCCCCTTGCTCAGGCCAGCAGCGCCGCCAGCGCCTCGGCGGTGGCCGGGTGGCGAGCGAGGAGTGCTGCGCCCGTGGCGCCGCCGTCCGCTGCCTCCCACGCGTCGTCGCAGCCGAGCAGGCCCGCCAGGGCGTCGCAGGTGGCCGGGTGCGCCCGGAGCAGGGCCGAGCCGTGGGCGGCCCGTGCGCCGCGGGCCGGGCGGAGCGGCTCCGCCGCGGGGGCCCGCCACGGCGGCACCCAGGTGTCCAGTGCGGCGAGCCGTCCGGGGAAGATCCGGCCGGCCTCGCGGATCAGCAGCGGCGCGAACTCGGCTCCGCCGGCCCGCAGGGTGCTGATCAGCGTCGGCAGCCACGGCAGCAGCACCGGGTCCGGCAGCCGTCCGAAGGCGTTCGACACGGCCTCCACGACGAAGTCGGTCAGCCCGGGCACCGGCTCCAGCGCGTGCACGAAGCCGCTGAGGTAGCGCGGGTAGGCGGGAAGCACCAGCGGATTGCCGATCAGCTCGTCGCAGCGCGTACGGAGTTCGGCCCGCGAAAGCCGTCCGAGGTGCACCTGGGCCGCCCACAGCAGGGCGACCTTCGACGGCTCCTCGGGGTGCGCCTGCGCCACCGCCAGCTCCAGCTGGGCGCGGTCGCAGCCCAGCGACAGCGCCAGGCTCTCCATGCCGAACAGGAAGCCCAGCATCGCCGCGACCTGCCGGACGGTGGCGTCCTGGTCGGTGAACGCCGTCGGCAGCAGCGTGCAGTAGTGCGCGTACCCGGTCCTGACGAAGGACTCGATCCACGCAGGCAGCACCGGCTCGCTCGTCCGGTAGTGGGCGAGCAGCCGCCGCACCCGCCGCAGCACCTCCGGAGCGCCGTCGACGCTGCGCTCGGTCGCCAGCACCTCCAGCGCCCGGTTGCCGAGCTCCTCGGAGAGGCGCCGGCTGCCGAGGTACAGCGTGGCGTCCTCGACCGCCTCCAGCACCACCGCCGCGGTGGCCTGCGGGCCGTACGCGGCGCGCCGCAGCCGCTGTTCCAGCACCTGTTCGATGCTGACGCCCTCGTAGCCGAGCTCGATCAGCGCGCGCTGGTGGGTGCCGAGCGCCAGGTCCCAGGACTCCTGGATCGGCCGCTCGCCGAGGGTGCGCTCGCCCATGATGGGCCGCGCCGCGCCGTGCGGGAGCAGGTACCGCAGCATCCACAGCACGTCGGAGCAGTGCCCGAGTTCGGGCCTGGAGGCGATGTCGAGCAGGGCCCGCTGGACGCCGCGCTGCTCCAGCCGGAGGCCGAGCGGGGCGAGCCGGTCGTGGACGTCGCGGGCGAGCGGCGGCAGGGCGTCGTAGCCGACCTGGCCGATCCGGTCGCCGCCCATCATGATCTCGACGAGCCGGCGGACGTCGCGCCGGCCGGGCACGCTGTCCTTCTCGATGCAGGTGACCGCCGCGTCCTGGAAGTCGTACGGCGTCGGCCTGGCCCGGTCGCGCATGCCGGCGAGCAGGATCGAGGTCTCGAAGACCGCGATGGCGTCGGCGGTGGAGGCCAGGTAGCCGTTGCGGCGGGCGGCGCGGACGATCTCCACCGACCAGCCGAGCAGTTCGGCCTCGTCCAGCCGGTCGAGCACCGGCGGCCGCTGCAGGAAGCCGGAGAGCCGGTCCGATGCCTCCACCGCCGCCACCGGCGCAGCCGCGACGGTCTTCTTCGCGGCGGTCTTCTTCGCGCCCGCCTGGCCCTCCAGCCGGAACGGCTTCACGCCGGTCCGCTTCAGGTTCTTCGCCCACACCGTCGCGGCGATCGACACCGAGCCCGCGGCGAGGCCGAACTGCGCCTCGATCGCCGCGTGGCTGGACGGGATCAGGCCGTGCCGCCACTTGGTGGCGGTGCGCGGCGAGACGGTGTAGCCGTCGGCGCCGTGCACGCCGAACTCCTCGACGCGGCTGGCCGCGTGGAACGCGCCGCAGACGTAGAGGCAGTCCGCGGGGTCGGTGCCGGTGGCAGCGAGGTGCTCGCGCATCCGCGTCCACATGTACCGCTCGCGGTCCTCGTCGACCCGCACCCGGTGCAGGTCTCCGGGGGCCAGGCGGCGGAACAGGCTGCCGATCAGCAGCATGACCTGCCGGTAGGTGTCGTGGTCGGCGTCGCCGAGGGGGAGTTCGACGTACTGGTGCCACCACTCGGACCAGTGCCGCACCTTGCCGTGGCGCAGCAGGTGCTCCTCCAGTTCGGCGAACCGCGGCCGCAGGTCGCCGAGTTCCACGCCGACGGCGTCGCCGTGCAGGGCGGCCTCCGGCTCGGCGGGCGGGGTGTCCGGGTCGGCCGGTTCGGCGGGCGGGGCCTCCTGCGGCTGCCACTGGAAGACGTGGTCCGAGGAGCGGTCGACCAGGACGAGTTCGACGCCCGGGGTGTCCAGCGCGTACGCGATGGCCTGGTACTCGGCGGAGGCCTCGGTGATCGGCGCGACCACGGACAGCGGGGACCAGTCGGCCGGGAAGCCGTTCACCTCGCTGGCGAACGCCTGGACGGCCACCGGGAGGCGGCAGTTGCGGAGTTCGGGGAGCAGCGGGGCCATGTCCTCGCACAGCTCCAGGTAGACCACCTTGGGCTGCTTCTCGCGCAGCCGGCGGGCCATCGCGGTCGCCGACGCGGGGGAGTGGTGGCAGACCGGGAAGATCTCCAGCGGCTCGCGCACCGCCCGGTCGACGTCGTCGACGATGCCGAGCAGGATGCCCTCCAGGGCGTCCGGCCCGTCGGCGAACGTCGCTGCGGCCTCCTGCAGTTGGGAGCGCAGTGCGGTGAACGTGCCCTCCCGTGCGGCGGCCGCGGGCTGTGCTGCGGTGGAGACCTGTGCGGCGGTCACGAGAGGGTGGCGATCGTGTCGCGGCCGCCCTCGAGGAACTCAGGCCAGGCGCCGCCCTCGTCCTTGCTGCGCGGCTCGACGACGCCGTGCAGGTACTTGTTGAGGATGGCCAGGTCCTCCGGCTCGCGGCGGGCCAGCGAGCCGACCAGCGAGGAGGCGAGGGTGCGGGCGGTGAGGGCCCGCTCGCCGAAGAAGTTGCTGTGCAGGACGGCGTCCTCGAGCACGCCGATCTGCTCGGCGGTGGACAGCGCCGACTCCAGCTTCTCGTCGTCGCTGCCGGCCGCGGCGGCGGAGGCGCGCAGGTCGGCGAAGGACTGCAGCAGCACGTCCAGCAGGGTGGGCGGCACGTCCAGGTCGATCTGGTGGCGGCGCAGCAGCTCCTCGGTGCGGAAGCGGACGATCTCCGCCTCGCTCTTCCTGTTGGTGACCACCGGGATGCGCACGAAGTTGAAGCGGCGCTTGAGGGCCGAGGAGAGGTCGTTGACGCCCCGGTCGCGGCTGTTGGCGGTGGCGATGATCGAGAAGCCGGGCTTGGCGAAGACGATGTTGTCGCTCTCGAGTTCCGGCACCGAGATGTACTTCTCGGAGAGGATCGAGATCAGCGCGTCCTGGACGTCGCTGGTGGAGCGGGTGAGCTCCTCGAAGCGGCCGATCGCGCCGCCCTCCATCGCGGTCATGATCGGCGAGGGGATCATCGACTCCCGGGACTGGCCCTTGGCGATCACCATGGACACGTTCCAGGAGTACTTGATGTGGTCCTCGGTGGTGCCTGCGGTGCCCTGGACGACCAGGGTGGAGTTGCGGCAGATCGCGGCGGCCAGCAGTTCGGCGAGCCAGCTCTTGCCGGTGCCGGGGTCGCCGATGAGCAGCAGGCCACGGTCGGAGGCGAGGGTGACGATGGCGCGCTCGACGATGCTGCGGTCGCCGAACCACTTCTGGGAGACCTCGCGGTCGAGGCCGTCGGAGCGCTCCGAGCCGAGGACGAAGAGGCGGATCATCTTCGGGGACAGCCGCCAGGAGAAGGGCTTGGGGCTGTCGTCGATCGACTCCAGCCAGTCCAGCTCCTCGGCGTACTTGATCTCGGCGGGAGCGCGCAGCAGGTCGGACATGAGGTGGCCTTTCTGGGCAGGACTATGCGAGGAAGGTCTTGAGCTCGTGGACGAGCTTGCGGATGTGGCCGGAGATCACCGGCGTGCCGAGGGTCTTGAAGCGCTCCCGGAACCAGGGGTTGACCTCCTGGCGGCCGGAGCTGGTCACCGAGCCGACCGGGATGAACTTCACCCCGGAGCGGTGCACCGCCTCGATGGCCTCGAACAGCGGCTGGGAGCGGTCGAACTCGTAGAAGTCCGAGATCCAGACCATCACGGTGTCGGCCGGGTCGGTGATCTTCGGGCGGGCCATGGCCATGGCGACCGGGCCGTCGTTGCCGCCGCCGAGGTTGGTGCGCAGCAGCATTTCGAACGGGTCGCTCACCCACGGGGTGAGGTCGATGGCCCGGGTGTCGTACGCGATGAGGTGCACGTCGACCTTGGGCAGCCCGGCGAAGATCGACGCCAGGATGGTGCAGTTGACCATCGAGTCGACCATCGAGCCGGACTGGTCGACGACCACGATCAGCCGCTGCGGCGTGGTCTTCCGGGCGGTGTGCCGGTAGAAGAGGCGGTCGACGTGGAGCCGCTCCTCCTCGGGGCTCCAGTTGGTGAGGTTCTTCCAGATGGTGCGGCCGAGGTCCAGGTTGCGGAAGACCCGCTTCGGCGGGACGGACCTGTCCAGGGTGCCGACGGTGGCCTTGGCGACCTGGGTGCGCAGCACCTCGGCGACCTCGTCGACGAAGCGGCGGATCAGCGCCTTGGCGTTGGCCAGGGCGACGCCGGAGAGGTTGTGCTTGTCGCGCAGCAGCTGCTCGATGAGCGACATGCTCGGGGTCAGCTGCGCGGCGAGCTTCGGGTCGGCGAGCACTTCGCGCAGGTGCATCCGCTTGACCAGGTCGGCCTCGATGGAGCCCAGCTCCGGGCCGATGCCCTGGACGCCGCCGGTGCCGGCGGACTGGCCGCGGCCGCTCCGCAGCTCGCCGGGGCGGCAGCCGAGGGCGCGCTCCAGCCAGCCGGCGTCGGACTGCCAGCGGGACAGCTGCCCGGCGGTGACCGTGCCGGAGCCGGTGGCGTAGACGTTGAGCAGCACCTTCGACACCAGGGCGGCGCGCCGCACCTCGGCGGTCCCGTCCCGTTCGCCGCCGTCCTCGCCCGGCACCATCAGGCCCTCGATCTCGGCGGCCAGCTCCGGGTGGCGCTGGACGACGGCGTCGACGGAGGTCTGCGGGTCGAGCAGGGCGGGCGGCAGGCCGATGTCCTCGACGACGGCGAGGCTGGCCGACTCCAGGGCCGGCTGCTCCTCCTGGTCGAAGAGGCGGGCGAGCAGCCGCCAGTAGAGGACCTGACGGCGGTTCTCGTCGGCGTCGGCCACGGGGATCTGTTCGGTCGTCGGCTCGGTCATTTCCGCAGCAGCCTTCCGGCCCGCTCGCGCAGCACCGCGACGGCGTCGGTGGCGGCCTTCTCGGCCTTGACGCCGAGCTTGTCGGCGGTGCCGCCGGCCCAGGCCCCGGCGTGCAGGGCGACGGTCTTCTTCCGCACGGTGGTCTCGACGGCGAGCGGCTGCAGGAGGTAGGTGCCCGCGTCCCAGCGGAGCAGGGCGATGCAGGCACCGGAGGCCGCGACGGCCTCGGGGGTGAGCGGGCCGGCCGCCGGGATGCGGTCGGTGTCGACCGCGACCGGGTGCCCGGAGAGGACCAGCGCCAGTGCGTCGCCGTCCTGCTGGACGGTGTAGCCCTCCAGGAGCACCGGCAGCGCGATGCCGGCCGGGTGCCGGTCCAGCGGGGCGGTGGCCGTGGCCTCGGCGGTGGCGAGGACGACGCGGGCGGTGGAGAAGGCGTCGGCGGGCTCGCCGGGGCGGGCGTGCGCGTCGTTCCAGACCAGGTCGCCCTCGGGGGTGACCGGCATGCCGTCAAGGTCCATCGAGCGGCCTTCGCCGACGGCCGCCAGCAGCGACATGTGCGGGCGCAGCAGCTGCCACACGCCGGCGCCGACGACGGTGTCCGGCTTGGGTACCGCGACGGCCGCCCGCACCAGGCGGGGGGTGCCGCCGCCGGCGGGCTCGAACACCGCGTGGACCTGGGCCAGGGCGGCGGTGGCGTGCTCCTGCAGGTCGATGCCGAGCGGCAGCAGGCGGCCGGTGGCCGTCCCCACGGGCGGCGTGGACGCGGCGCCGGGCCGGGCCAGCAGCAGGGCCCGCGACCACAGGTCGGCCCAGCGGCGGACGGGGAAGGTGTCCAGGGTGGCGCCGGGGCAGGAGGCGGCGAGCTCGGCGGCGAAGCCGTCCAGCAGGGTCGCGAGGCGGCGCAGGGCAGGGTCCGGGAGCATCGCGGAGACGAGCTGCGCGGAGCCGGACACCAGGTCGTGGTCGATGCCCTGCCAGCCGGCGCGCGCCAGGTCGGCGAGCCAGGAGCGGGCGGCGGCCTGCAGGTTGGGCGCGTGCGGCTCGGCCGGCTCCGCGGCCGGGGCCTCGGTGCGGGTGCGTCCGGCGGCCTCGTCGGCGACGGCGGTCAGCGCGTCGTGGACGGAGCCCAGCAGCGCGGTGCGGGCGGCGGCGAGCGCGGTGAAGTGCTCCTCGCCCGCGGCGCCGGCCGCCGCCTTCTCGGCCGCCTCGGCGACCCGGGCGGCGAGCGGGGTGCCCGCGACGGCGTCGGCGAGCTCGGCGAGGCCTGCCGCCTGGGCGGGCTGCGGCCGGAGCAGGCCGCCGATCAGGGCCCGGTCGAAGGCGTCGACGGCGGCGAGCGCCTCCTCCAGGCCGGCGATCGGTTCGGCGAACAGGTCCGCGCGCATCACGCCACCGCCCTGGTGGTCGGGAACCACTGCATCTCCGGCAGCGGTCCGGTGGTCGGGGCGAGTTCCAGGTAGGCGAGGTGGCGCAGGAAGCGGCTGAAGACGGTCGCGGCGGCCGCGCCGTCCGCCTTCGGCGGGCGGGTGGCGGTCATCGCGGCGCTGATGCCCTGTGCGGTCGGCTCGCCGTCGGGGGCCTCGACCCGCAGGTAGCGGGCGACCCTGGCGGCGCCGTACTGCAGCACGGCCTCGGTGACCAGCGCCGCGATGTGGTTGCAGAACGAGCCGCGGGCGCCGCCGCAGGGCCGGTTGTTGTTGGTGCTGCAGGCGAACGCGAAGTCGCCGGCCGCCACGGACGAGACGTAGACCCGCTCGATGTCCGAGCCGCTGGACACCACACCCTGCAGACGTCCGTCGGCCAGCTCGACGAACGGGACCTTGGCGAGCTTGCGCGGCCGCGCGGGCGGTATCACGCGCGCCGTGCTCGACTCCTCCCAAGCCGACAAAACACCATCTCCTTCATGCCGAGGGGACTCCGCGCCGGTCCGGCGGGATGCGCATGAACCTAGTGGTGATCACTGACAGCCCCGGGCGGCGGCGGGGGGCGCCGGTCCGTACGAGCCCGGGCACGGGGACCGGGACCGGGGGGCCGGCGGTCCCGCGCCCGGGCGGCGAGGGGTGGCGGGGTGCGGTCAGTCGGCCAGGTGGACGAGTTCGCCGCCGACATAGGTGCGTTCGACCCTGGCGTCGGCGATCTCGGCGGGCGGTGCGGTGAGGATGTCGCGGTCCAGGACGACCAGGTCGGCGAGGTGGCCGGGGAGCAGGCTGCCGGCGTCGTCGTGGCCGTTCACGTGGGCCGCGCCGGCGGTGTACGCGGCGAGGGCGGTGGCCGGGTCGAGGCGCTGCTCGGGCAGGAAGATCCGGCCGTCGGTGGCGCCGGGCTCGGTGCGGTTGACGGCGACGTGCAGGCCGGCGATCGGATCGGGGCTGCTGACCGGCCAGTCGCTGCCCGCGGCGAGGGTGGCGCCGGCGCGCAGCAGCGAGCCGAACGGGTACTGCCAGGCGGCGCGTTCGGGGCCGAGGAAGGGGATGGTGAGCTCGTCCATCTGCGGCTCGTGGGCGGCCCAGAGCGGCTGGATGTTGGCGATCGCGCCGAGCCCGGCGAAGCGCGGGACGTCGTCGGGGTGGACGACCTGGAGGTGGGCGAGGTGGTGCCGGTTGCCGCGCCGCCCGTTGGCGGCGACGGCCGCCTCGAGCGCGTCCAGCGCCTCGCGCACGGCGCGGTCGCCGAGGGCGTGGAAGTGCACCTGGAAGTCGAGAGCGTCCAGTGCGGTGACGTGCTCGCGCAGCTTCAGCGGGTCGACGAAGCTGATGCCGCTGTTGGCGGTGGCGCAGCCGCACCCGTCGAGGTAGGGACTGGTCATGGCGGCGGTGAAGTTCTCCGCGATGCCGTCCTGCATGATCTTCACCGTGCCGGCGCGGAACCGGCCGTGGCTCAACTCCTTGCGCCGCACCACCAGTTCGGGGATCTGATCGGCGCCGCGCTCGCGGTCCCACCAGAGGGCGCCGGTGACCCGGGCGGTGAGCGTGCCGTCGAGGGCGGCCGTCCGGTAGGCGTCGGAGACGTCGGGCTGTCCGTTGAAGACGCCGAGCAGGGCGTCCTGCCAGCCGGTGATGCCGAGCGAGTGCAGCAGACGCTGGGCGCGCAGCAGGCCGGCCAGCCGGTCGGCCGGGGTGCTCGGCGGGACGAGCCGGGAGACCAGGCCGGTGGCGCCCTCCTGCAGCACGCCGCTGGGGGTCCCGTCGGGTTCGCGCTCGATCCGGCCGTCGGCCGGGTCCGGGGTGTCGGCGGTGAGCCCGGCGAGCTCCAGGGCACGGGTGTTGGCCCAGGCGCCGTGGTGGTCGCGGTTGAGCAGGAAGACCGGGCGGTCCGGGCAGGCGGTGTCGAGCAGCTGCCGGCTGGGCAGGCCGCCCTCGAAGCTCTCCATCGACCACCCGCTGCCGGTGATCCACGCCCGTTCCGGGTGGGCCGCTCCGAACTCGCGGACGCGGCTCAGGTATTCGTCGACGCCGGTGGTGCCGGACAGGTCGCACTCGGCGAGTTCGGTACCGCCGTACACCGCGTGGACGTGCGCGTCCTGGAAGCCGGGGATGAGCAACTTGCCGTGCAGGTCGACGACTTCGGTGCGCGGCCCGATCAGTTCGCGGACCTCGTCGTGGCCGACTGCGGTGATCCGTCCGGCGGTGACGGCGAGGCCGGTGGCCCGGGTGCGGGCGGGGTCGTTGGTGTGGACGGGGCCGTTCGTGAAGACCAGGTCGGCCTGGGCCATGGGTGGTGCTCCAGTGCTCGGGCGGCGCGGTGCCGCGGGAGGTGGGGGTCGTTACCGGGCCCGGGCCCGGGCCCGGAGCCAGGCGGTCGGTTCGAGGGCCGGCTCGGCGGCCGGGGCCTGCGCCCGGCGCTCGAAATCCTCCTCGACGCGATCGCCGCCCGGGTCGCGGCGGCCGGGCGGTCGGCCCGAGACGTGTGATCGCCGGGAACGGCAACCCCTGCCGCGCCCGGGGCGTTGGGGGGCCCGGGCACGGCAGGGGCGCGGGGTTCAGCCGAGCGGGATGTCCTTCTCGCGGAGGGCGGCCAGGGCCGGCCCGTACATCCGGGTCTTGATGGTGCCGACGGTGGGGCCGGCCTTCGCGGCGTGCCCGGCGGCGAGTTCGACGGCGGTCCGCAGGACGGCGTCCTCGTCGGCGGTGCGCTCGACGATGCCGGCCGCGAGGGCGTCGCCGCCGCCGTAGCGGCGGGCGGTGACCATGGCCTCGTGCGCGGTCTGCGGGGCCAGCCGGGCCTGGATGAGGGCGGACATGCCGGCGGTGAACGGGATGTTGATCTCGGCCTCGGGCAGGCACCAGTAGCCCCGGTCGCCGCGCATCACCCGGAAGTCGTGGGCCAGCGAGAACATCGCGCCGGCCGCGAAGGTGTGCCCCTGCAGGGCGGCCACCGTGACCACCGGCAGCGTCAGCATCCGGGCGAGGAGCTCCTGCACCGAGGAGACGTACTCGAGGGCCCGGTCGGTGTTG
The DNA here is from genome assembly GCF_040680995.1 of Kitasatospora sp. NPDC051914. Taxonomy (NCBI): domain Bacteria; kingdom Bacillati; phylum Actinomycetota; class Actinomycetes; order Kitasatosporales; family Streptomycetaceae; genus Kitasatospora; species Kitasatospora sp. NPDC051914. The sequence goes on along the minus strand of NZ_JBFAXX010000003.1, from coordinate 39,039 downwards.
GCGAACAGCCAGTCCAGGTCCAGTCCGTTGGAGTAGAACCTGCCGCGCGCGGCGGTCACCAGGGCCCGCGCCCCCTCGGCCTTCTCCACCTCGTCCAGCAGGGCGTTCACCGAGGCGACCCAGTCGGGGTGGAAGCGGTTCTCGGTGTCTCCGATGTTGAGGACGAAGACGTCGTCCTGGCGCTCGAGCTCGGGCATGGCTTCTCCTTCGCGGGGGCGGCCCGGACGTCCGGCCGGGCGCCGGACAGAAAGCTACTCGCCGGTAACTACGGTGAACGGGATCGTACAGGCCGCCCGCCCGGCTGTCTGCCCCCGGGCGGCGTGGTGCCTGTGCGCCGGAGGCGCTCGATCGGCCTCGTGCCCGGCGGTCCGGTGGGGCTGATCCGGTGATCGGCGGCGACGTTCTGCCGGTGGTGTTGACCGCCCGTCACGGGAATGCTCTGATCGGCGGCAACACCGACGGGAGGATGCGATGGACCTGAAGGACACCTGGTGGGCCTGGGCGCTGGCGATCATCGGACTGGTCGTACTGGCGATCCTCGGCTCCTGAGGCGGACCGGGCGGAGCGGCGCCGACTCCCCGGCAACGCGGTGGCGTCGCTCAGCAATATGTCCGGTTCCGGCCCATATGTTGGGTGGGTGACGAGTTCTTCGGCGCCCACCGGCAAACCCGTGTCCAAGGAACGGTCCCGCCCGGCCCGGACCGACTACGCGGGGGCGGTGTACGGCTCGCTGCTGGCCGCCTCGGTGGTGGCCACGGCCGGTACCGCGGGCAGCTTCCCGCGGCTCGAACTGATGATGCTGCTGATCGTCACCGGCCTGGTGTTCTGGGCCGCGCACGTGTACGCCCAGGTGGCCGGTGAACGGATCGTCGGGCAGTCGATCGACCGGCGCGAGGTGCGGCGGGTCGCCGGGCACGAGTGGTCGATCGTGGAGGCGGCCCTGCTGCCCGCCGCCGCCGTGGCGATCAGCCCGCTGCTGAGGCTGGACCTGGCCGGAACGGCCTGGCTCGCCCTCTCCGTCGCGGTGGCCCAGCAGGTCACCTGGGCGACCGTCGGCGCGGTCAGGGCGGGCGCCTCCCGCCGGATGGCCGTCGGCGAGGGCCTGGCCAACCTGCTGCTCGGCCTGGTCATCGTCGCCGCCAAGGCGGCTCTCGGGCACTGAGCGGCAGTGCTGCGCCCGGCAGGTCAGCCGGTGGTGCCGTGCGGAGGGAAGGCGATCCGCCGCAGCCGGCGCCAGTCCATCGGCGGCCTGGCCTGCGGCACGCCGGGGCGGTGCCGCGGCACCCGTACCCGCAGGGCGCCCGGCCGGATGCGGCAGACGACGGGGGTGGGCAGGGTGAGCGCCTCGCCGTCCACGCCGACCGGGATCTCCGCGGCGTCCGCGTCCACCGTGACCTCGCGGGCGGCGACGGCCGTCAGCCCCGCCGACTGGGCGCCTCCCATCAGCAGCCCGACGGCCTCGGCGGCGGTGTCGACCTTCACCCCGAGCACGCCCAGCGCACCGGTGTCCATCCGCGGCCGCCGGCCGAGCCCGCCCGCGTCCCCGGGAGCGTACGGGTTGTTGCTGACCAGGACGGCCTGCGGCGCCTCCACGACGGTGCCCGCGGCGCGCAGGGTCAGCCGCGGTCCGCGCTGGTGGGTGAGCAGGTCGGGCAGCATCTCCAGGACGGTGCGGACCTTGTCGTCCCGGTACGCCGGGCTCTGCACGACGGCCGCGTAGGTGCCGAAGGAGGCGTTGTTGACGAAGACCCGGTCGCCGATGAGGCCGAGGTCGATGCGCAGCTCCACACCGTCGGTGAAGGCGTCCAGGCAGGTGGACGGGTCGGTGCGGTCGAGGCCGAGGTCCATGGCGAAGTGGTTGCGCGTCCCGGCGGAGATCACCAGGAAGGGCAGGCCGTGCTCGGCCGCCACGCCCGCCACCAGCGCTTGGGTGCCGTCGCCGCCGGCGACCCCGAGCAGGTCGGCGCCGTCGGCCACCGCCTGCCGGGCCAGCGCGGCGACGTCCTGGTGGTGGTCGGGGTCGAGCAGGACGACCTCCGCGCCCAGCGCCCGGGCCTTCTCGGCGAGCCCGAACCGTCCGACCTTCCCGCCGCCCGACCGGGGGTTCATGATCAGGAAAGGCCGCGCGACCGGCCCGGCCGGGTACTCCGTCGGGCCCTTGTGGCCGCTCGCGAGGGCGACCCGGCCCGCCGAGACGGCCACCGCCCACAGCCCGAGCGTGGTCAGCACCACCCACAGCAGGTTGACCAGCGCGTAGCCGGTGAACACCGCGACCACCGCGCCCGCCGCCAGGCCCAGCGCGAGCAGCCGCCGGGCGCCGCGGTGGGTCAGTGCCCACCACAGCCCGGCGATCGCGAGGGCGAGTGCGGCCAGCCCGGCCACCAGCAGGGCGATCGACTTCAGCCCGCCGACGACGAGCAGCAGGACCATCGCCACGGCCGCGGCGGCGAGGGCGAGGCGCGCCGACCAGCGCCGCCGGGCTTCGTCCTGGAGTCCGGCTGCGTCCCGTGATCCCGTCATGACCCGATGATGGCATCGCGTGCGCCGGACGGGGCGCACTCCGGCAAGAAGGCGCTGCGTGCCGCCGCAGCGGTGTCGCGCGGTCCGCCCCTCGCGGGGTCGTCGCGGCGCGCCGGGCGCCGAACGGTCATAGGGTGGCGGCGGACTTCTCGTGACGCGCGCTCCTCGCGCGGGCGGCCCCCGGCGGACCCGCGACAGGGCGGCGGACCTGCGGAGAGAGGTGGCCCCGGCGGCCGATCCCCGGCCTGCGGACAACTCGATGCGGGGGCCGGTGTCGGAAAGGGCCCGTCACGAGATATCTTGACGTCGAGACGTTGTACACGTGAAGCGGAGTACCCGGTGACTGACTCGACCATCATCTACACGCACACTGACGAGGCCCCGGCCCTGGCAACGTATTCCTTCCTGCCCGTGGTCCAGGCGTATGCCTCGACGGCGGGCGTCAAGGTGGAGACGCGCGACATCTCCCTCGCCGGGCGCATCATCGCGAGCTTCCCGGAGCGTCTCGAGGAGGGCCAGCGCATCGACGACGCCCTCGCCGAGCTCGGCGAGCTGGCCAAGACCCCCGGTGCCAACATCATCAAGCTGCCGAACATCTCGGCCTCCATCCCGCAGCTCAAGGCGGCCGTCGCCGAGCTGCAGGCCCAGGGCTACGCCCTGCCGGACTACCCGGACGACCCGAAGACCGACGAGGAGCGCGAGATCCGCGCCCTCTACGACAAGGTCAAGGGCAGCGCCGTCAACCCCGTCCTGCGCGAGGGCAACTCGGACCGCCGCGCCCCCGCCTCGGTGAAGAACTACGCCAAGGCCCACCCGCACCGCATGGGTGCCTGGAGCGCCGACTCCAAGACCAACGTCGCCACCATGGGCGTCGACGACTTCTGCTCCACCGAGAAGTCCGCGGTCGTCGCCGAGGCCGGCAACCTCCGCATCGAGCTGCACGGCGACGACGGCTCCACCGCCGTCCTGCGCGAGAAGGTGCCGGTGCTCGCCGGCGAGGTCGTCGACGCCTCCGTGATGCGCGTCGCCGCCCTGCGCGAGTTCCTCACCGCCCAGGTCGCCCGCGCCAAGGCCGAGGACGTGCTGTTCTCGGTGCACCTCAAGGCGACGATGATGAAGGTCTCCGACCCGATCGTCTTCGGCCACGTCGTGCGCGCCTTCTTCCCGGAGACCTTCGCCACCTACGGCGCCGACCTCGCGGCGGCCGGCCTGAGCCCGAACGACGGCCTCGGCGGCATCTTCAAGGGCCTGGAGTCGCTGGCCAACGGTGCCGAGATCAAGGCCTCCTTCGACGCCGAGATCGCCTCCGGCCCGGCCCTGGCGATGGTCGACTCCGACCGCGGCATCACCAACCTGCACGTCCCGAGCGACGTCATCGTCGACGCCTCCATGCCGGCCATGATCCGCACCTCCGGCCACATGTGGGGCCCGGACGGCCAGGAGGCCGACACCCTCGCCGTTCTCCCGGACAGCAGCTACGCCGGTGTCTACCAGGCCGTCATCGAGGACTGCCGCGCCCACGGCGCCTTCGACCCGGCCACCATGGGCTCCGTCCCGAACGTCGGCCTGATGGCGCAGAAGGCCGAGGAGTACGGCAGCCACGACAAGACCTTCGAGATCCCCACCACCGGTACCGTCCGCGTGGTCGACGCCTCCGGCGCCGTGGTGCTCGAGCAGGTCGTCGGCGCCGGCGACATCTTCCGCATGTGCCAGACCAAGGACCTGCCGATCCGCGACTGGGTCAAGCTCGCCGTCACCCGCGCCCGCGCCACCGGCGACCCGGCCGTCTTCTGGCTGGACGAGGGCCGCGCCCACGACGCCCAGCTGATCGCCAAGGTCAAGGCGTACCTGCCCGAGCACGACACCGAGGGCCTGCAGATCGAGATCAAGTCGCCGGTCGAGGCCACCAAGTTCTCGCTCGAGCGCATCCGCCGCGGCGAGGACACCATCTCGGTCACCGGCAACGTGCTCCGCGACTACCTGACCGACCTCTTCCCGATCCTGGAGCTGGGCACCAGCGCCAAGATGCTGTCGGTCGTCCCGCTGATGAACGGCGGTGGCCTCTTCGAGACCGGCGCCGGCGGCTCCGCCCCGAAGCACGTCCAGCAGCTGGTCAAGGAGAACTACCTGCGCTGGGACAGCCTCGGCGAGTTCCTCGCCCTGGCCGTCAGCTTCGAGCACCTCGCCACCACCACCGGCAACGCCCGTGCCCAGGTGCTCGCCGACACCCTGGACCGCGCCACCGGCACCTTCCTCAACGAGGACAAGTCGCCGAGCCGCCGCCTCGGTGGCATCGACAACCGCGGCAGCCACTTCTACCTGGCCCTGTACTGGGCCCAGGAGCTGGCGCAGCAGACCGCCGACACCGAGCTCGCCCAGGCGTTCGCCGGTCTCGCCAAGACGCTGTCCGAGCAGGAGCGGACGATCGTCGACGAGCTGATCGCCGTCCAGGGCTCGCCGGCCGACATCGGCGGCTACTACCAGCCGGACGCCACCAAGGCCGCGGCCGTGATGCGCCCGTCGAACACCTTCAACGAGGCCCTCGCGACCCTCGCCTGACCCACCCCCGAGGCCCCGCGGCCCGGCGCCCCACCCAGGAGCGCCCCCGCGGGGCCTTGCCCTTTGCGCGGCGGGTGCGCCATTCAGGGGCGCGTGGGGTTTCCCTCCGCATGTGATCGGTGAGGCCGGGACACCGTAGAGTCTTCGGTGCAGGTCAGGCCGAAACCAGACGCGGAGGGTCACCCGGTGAGCACCCCACGGACGCCCCAGCGGGCCCGTTCGTCCCACGACCGGGCGGCGACCGAGGAGGCGCTGCGGGCCGCCGCGCTCGAGCTGCTGGAGCGGCAGGGCGTCCTCGCCGGCCTCAACCTGCGCGAGGTGGCCGACGAGGCGGGCGTCAACCGCGGCCTCGTCTACCAGTACTTCGGCTCCCGCCGCGACCTGCTGCGCTCCGCGCTCTGGGCACAGGGCCAGGAGAGCGTCCAGGACGCCGCGGCGGCCGTCTCCGAGGCGCTGCCGCTGCGCAAGCGGCTCTCCCGGTTCTTCTGGACGTCGCTGCGCCGGCCCGGCCCGATCCGGCTGATGGCGCTCCTCGTGCTGGACGGCGACGAGCGGCCCCGCCCGCTGCCCCAGCGGGCGGCGGAGCACCGGCTGCTGGCGGCCGAGGCCGAGCAGGGCGGGCTGCCGGTGGACGACCCCGATGCGCTGCACGCGACGATGGCCTCCGCCGTGTACGGCTACGTGCTGCTCCGCGAGCACATGGCCCGGGAGATCGACGTGCCCGTCGAGGAGCTCGACGGGCGGGTGGCGCGCTGCCTGGACGCGATGGTGACCCACCGGCGCCGGGACGAGGCTCCAGGGCCGTCCTGACGCCGGCGGGCCGGCTGCGGGGTCAGCCCTGGGGGCCGCCCGCGACGTACAGCACCTGGCCGGAGACGAAGCCCGCGTCCTCGCCGGCCAGGTAGGAGACCGCACCGGCGATGTCCTCCGGCGTGCCGACCCGGCGGACGGGGATCTGCTGCGCCGCGCCCGCCTTGAGGTCCTCGAAGTCCAGGCCCATCCGGGCCGCGGTGGCGGCCGTCATGTCGGTGGCGATGAAGCCCGGGGCGACGGCGTTGACCGTCACCCCGAACGGGCCGAGCTCGATGGCCAGGGTCTTGGTGAAGCCCTGCAGACCGGCCTTGGCGGCCGAGTAGTTGGCCTGGCCGCGGTTGCCGAGGGCCGAGGTGGAGGAGAGGTTGACGATCCGTCCCCAGCGGGCCTCGGTCATGTGCGCCTGCACCGCGCGGGACATCAGGAAGGCGCCGCGCAGGTGCACGGCGACGACGGCGTCCCAGTCGTCCTCGGTGAGCTTGAACAGCAGGTTGTCCCGGGTGATGCCGGCGTTGTTCACCAGGATCGTGGGGGCGCCGAGCTCCTCGGCCGTCCGGGCGACCGCGGCCGCCACCCGGGCCGCGTCGGTGACGTCGACGCCGACCGCGAGGGCGCGGCCGCCCTCCTTCTCGATCGCCCCGACGGTGCCGGCGCAGGCCGGCTCGTCCAGGTCGCAGACGGCGACGGCGTGGCCGTCGCGGGCCAGGCGCAGCGCGGTGGCCGCGCCGATCCCGCGTGCGGCGCCGGTGACGACGGCGACCTTGCGGCTGTTCTCGGGCATGGTGACTCCTGGGGAGAGGGGCTGATCGGGGGTCAGGGGTGGATGCGGGAGACGGCCTCGGCGACGCACGCGGGCTTGTCGCCGCCCTCGATCTCCACGGTGACCCGGGTGGTGATCTGCAGGCCGCCGGGGATCTCGTCGGCGCCGGTGAGCGCGACCCGGGCGCGGACCCGGGAGCCCACCCGGACGGGGGCGGGGAAACGGACCTTGTTCAGACCGTAGTTGACGCCCATCCGGACGCCCTCCACCCGGTACGCCTGCTGGGCGAGGTGGGGCAGCAGCGAGAGGGTGAGGTAGCCGTGCGCGACGGTGGCGCCGAACGGGCCGGCCGCCGCCCGCTCGGGGTCGGTGTGGATCCACTGGTGGTCGCCGGTGGCGTCGGCGAACAGGTCGATCCGGTCCTGTTCGATCGTCAGCCAGTCGCCGGTGCCGATCTCGGTGCCGACGGCACCGGCCAGGTCGGCGGGGGAGGGGAAGACGTTCACGGGTGAATCCCTTTCTGTGCTACGACGGGGCTGCTCTGTGCCGGGACCGCCCTGCGACGGACCGGCCGCTACAGGCCGAGGGACTTGGCGACGACCGTCTTCATGACCTCGCTGGTGCCGCCGTAGATCCGGAAGACCCGGTTGTCGGTGTAGAGGCGGGCGATCGGGTACTCCAGGATGTAGCCGTAACCGCCGTGCAGCTGGAGGCACTTGTCGATGACCCGGCCGGCCGTCTCGGTGCTGAACAGCTTGGCCGCGGCGGCGTCCGCGACGGTGAGGGAGCCGGTCTCGAAGAGGTCCAGCGCCCGGTCGGTGAACGCCTGGCAGGCCTGGGCCTCGGCCTCGCACTCGGCGAGCACGAACTTGGTGTTCTGGAACTCGGCGACGGCCCGCCCGAAGACCTTGCGGTCCTTCACGTACTGCACCGCGAAGTCGACCGCCGCGCGGGCCGCAGCGGTCGCGCCCACCGCGATGGCCAGCCGCTCCTGGACGAGGTTGTGGGTGAGGTAGCCGAAGGCCTTGCCCTCCTCGCCGAGCAGGTTCTCCACCGGCACCTTGACGTCGGTGAAGGAGAGCTCGGCGGTGTCGGAGCTGCGCAGGCCGACCTTCTCCAGCTTGCGGCCCACCCGGTAGCCCTCGGACCCGGTGTCCACGCAGAGGATCGACAGGCCGTGGCGGCGGTTCTCCGCGGTGGCCGGCGAGGTGCGGCAGACCACCAGGACGAGGTCGGCCAGCGCACCGCCGGTGATGAAGGTCTTGGCGCCGTTGAGGACGTAGTGGGTGCCGTCCTCGGAGAGCTTCGCCGTGGTGGCGATGCCGGCCAGGTCGGAGCCCGCGCCGGGTTCGGTCATCGCGATGGCCGTCATGATCTCGCCGGAGACGAAGCCGGGCAGCCAGCGCTTCTTCTGCTCCTCGTCGGCGTACTCGAGCAGGTAGGGCAGGCAGAGGCCGGTGTGCACCGAGGAGCCGCCGAAGGACACGCCGGCCCGCATCAGCTCCTCGGTGACCACCGCCTGGTACTTGAACCCGCTCTGGCCCGCGCCGCCGTACTCCTCCGGCACCTCGATGCCGAACACGCCCAGCTCGCCGAGCCGGTAGTAGAAGTCACGCGGCGCGTGGCCGTCCTGCTCCCACTGGTCGTAGACGGGCACGACCTCCCGGGCGATGAAATCCCGGACGACCTCGCGGAAGGCCTCGTGGTCCTCGGTGTACACGGAACGCCGCACGGTGCGCCCTCTTTCCTGTTCGGGGCCCGCTGGGGGATCGTTCCCGACCGCCGGCCCGCCGTTCTAGCGAAACGCTAAATTACTCGCCGGTCGGCTTCTGGCCAGAGGGTGCGCAGTGTGACCTCGGCCATACTGCCGGCCGCCCCGGTGTGCAGATCGGGTGGCGATCTTCGCCGGGACGGGCGACAGCGGACCGGCCGTGGTTTATCGTTCCGCTAAACCGTGGCGGCGAGCCGGCGGTGACCGTGGCGATGGGAGTCGGCGTGACCGAGAAGGCGTACCGCGTCTGCCCGCTGTGCGAGGCGACCTGCGGCCTGGAGCTCACCCTGGACGGAGGCAGGATCACCGCCGCCCGCGGCGACCGGGCCGACGTGTTCAGCGCGGGCTTCGTCTGCCCCAAGGGCGCTGCCGTCGGCCAGCTCGACAACGACCCCGACCGGCTGCGCCGCCCCCTCGTCCGCACCGGCACCCAGTGGCGGGAGGTCGACTGGGAGGAGGCTTTCGCCGCCGTCGAACAGGGATTCGCAGCGGTCGTCGCCCGGCACGGCCGGCAGGCCGTCGCCACCTACCTCGGCAACCCCAACGTGCACACCGTCGCCGGCGGCCTCTACGCCGGCGCCCTCGCCAGGGCCGTCGGCAGCACCCAGGTCTACTCGGCCAGCACCGTCGACCAGATGCCCAAGCACGTCTCCTCGGGACTGCTCTTCGGGGACCCGCTGGCCATCCCCGTACCCGACCTCGACCGCACCGACTACCTGCTGATGCTCGGCGCCAACCCGCTGGAGTCCAACGGCAGCCTCTGCACCGCCGCCGACTTCCCCGGCAAGCTGAAGGCGCTGCGCCGCCGCGGCGGCCGGCTCGTCGTGGTCGACCCGCGCCGCACCCGCACCACCGACCTCGCCGACCGCCACCTGCGGATCCGCCCCGGCTCGGACGCCTACCTGCTCGCCGGCATCGTCCACACCCTCTTCGCGGAGAAGCTCACCACCCCCGTCGACCACCTCACCGGCATCGACACGGTGCAGCGGCTGACCGAGCCCTTCCCGCCCGAGACCGTGGCCGCCGCCTGCGGCATCGCCGCCGAGGACATCCGGGCGCTCGCCAGGGAGCTGGCCGCCGCCCCGACCGCCGCCGTCTACGCCCGGATCGGCACCAGCACCGTCGAGTTCGGCACCCTGGCCAGCTGGCTCGTCGACGTCCTCAACGCCCTCACCGGCAACCTCGACCGGCCCGGCGGCGCCATGTTCCCGCTCGCCGCCCGGCGCCGCCGCGGCACCGGCACCGGACGCGGCTTCACCACCGGACGCTGGCACAGCCGGGTGCGCAAGCTGCCCGAGGTCAGGGGCGAACTCCCCGCCGTCACCCTCGCCGACGAGATCGCCACCCCCGGCGAGGGACAGGTCCGCGCCCTGATCACCGTCGCCGGGAACCCCGTGCTCTCCGTCCCCGGCGGCGACCGGCTGGACACCGCCCTGGCCGACCTGGACTTCATGGTCAGCGTCGACCCGTACCTCAACGAGACCACCCGGCACGCCCACGTCGTCCTGCCGCCCCCGCCGCCCGGCCGCTCCGCCCACTTCGACCTCGCCTTCGGCGACCTCGCCGTCCGCAACACCGCCCGCTACTCCCCGCCGCCGCTCCCGCTCGAGGACGGCGAACTCGACGAGTGCCGCATCCTCTCCCGGCTGGTCCTCATCGCCGCCGGACAGGCCGCCGCAGCCGCCGCCGACCCCGACGCCCTCGACAACACCGTGATCGCCGGCGTCCTCGCCAAGGCCGTCGCCGACCCGGCCTCGCCCGTCCACGGCCGCGACCCCGCCGAACTCGCCGCCGCCCTGCACGGCGCCACCGGCAGCGAACGCCAGATCGACCTGATGCTCCGCCTCGGCGCCTACGGCGAAGGCTTCGGCGCCGACCCCGAAGGCCTCACCCTCGCCCGCCTCCTCGACGCACCGCACGGCATCGACCTCGGCCCGCTCCGGCCACGCCTGCCCGAGGTGCTGCGCACCCCCTCCGGGCGGATCGAACTCTGCCCCGAGCCGCTCGCCGCCGACCTCGACCGCCTCCGCGCGGCCCTCCCCGAACGGCGCGACGGCCTCGTCCTGGTCGGCCGCCGCCACCTGCGCTCCAACAACAGCTGGCTGCACAACCTGCCCGCCCTCACCCGCGGCAGCAACCGGTGCACCCTGCACCTTCACCCCGAGGATGCCGCCGCCCTCGGCCTCGCCGACGGCGACACCGCCCGGGTGCGCAGCCGCACCGGCGAGGTCACCGCCCCGGTCGAACTCACCGAGGACGTCATGCCCGGCGTCGTCAGCCTCCCGCACGGCTGGGGCCACGACCGCCCCGGCACCCGCATGCAGGTCGCCGCCGCCGTCCCCGGCGTCAACGTCAACCGGCTCACCGACCCCGGCGCCGTCGACCCGCTCTCCGGCACCGCCGTCCTCAACGGCGTCCCCGTCCGCATCGAACGCGCCGCCGCGGTCTGACACCCCGTCGGCCGGCCGGGGGCGCGGGGAACCGCGCAATCCGGATGCGGTCGCCGTACAGATCACGGCGCGGCCCGTGCCGTCGTGACGCCCGCCCATCGCCACCTATGAAGGAGCACCACCCCCATGGCACGACCCGTCGAGCTGCGCCGCGCCCGCGCACTGCGCGACGCCCTGGAGCCGTACCACGCGGTGGTCATCCTGGCACCTCAGGCCACCGAGGTCTTCCGCGGGATCGGCCTGACCAGCCCGTGGGGCCCCTACTTCGGCGGGCGGACCGCCCCGCTCGGCGCCGTCGGCCCGGCGCTGGTGGACGCGGTCTTCTACCACTTCAACCCGCGGATCGCCGCCCGGGAGATCCCCGCCGTCCGGGCAGTCGCCACCCCCGACGCCCTGCTCGCCGCACGGCTGGACGCCGCCGACGCCGCCCTGCGCGCCCTGCTCGGCGACGAGGCCCCGGCCTCCCCGGAGATCGCCGAAGCCGCCGCGCTCGCCACCGAGGCCGCGGCCGCCGCCCCGCGCCACGGCCGCCCGCTCGGCGCCGCCAACGCCGCCCTCCCGCTGCCGGACGCCCCGCACCTCGCGCTCTGGCAGGCCGCCACCACCCTGCGTGAATGCCGCGGCGACGCCCACCACGCCGCCCTGCTCGCCGCCGGACTCGACCCCGTCGAGGCCCTCGTCACCATCACCGCCGCGGGCGGCGAACGGCGCGCCAGCATCCAGGCCCGCCGCGAGTGGAGCGACACCGACTGGGAGGCCGCCGAACGCCGCCTCGCCGACCGTGGCCTGCTCGCCGGGGACGGCACCCTCACGCCCGAAGGCGCAGCCCTGCGCGCAGGCGTCGAGGACGCCACCGACCGCGCAACCCTCCCGTCCTGGCAGGCCCTCGGCCCGGACCGCACCGCCCGCCTGCACGACCTCACGGCCCCCCTCGGCCGCCGAATCCTCGAGGGCCTCAACCTCCGCCTCCCGATCGGCGCCTATCCGGAGGAGTGAGGGCCCGGTCGCCGACGACCCGGCGGTGCGGGGCGAGCGGCCGGTTACGGGTAGGGGATCAGGTCGGAGGTGGCCAGGTCGAAGGAGAACGGCTCCGGGATCGGGACGGTGTCCCCGAACTTCCCGCTCCACCGCCGGTGGTAGACCCCGCCGGAGGGCTCCGAGTGCAGCACGACCACACCCTCGCGCGGGTCGATCAGCAGGTACAGCGGGATGTCCATCAGCGGGTAGTCGCGGACCTTGCCGACCAGGTCGTTCTCCGGGTTCGACGGGGAGACGACCTCGACCGCGACGGCCGCCAGCTCCGCCGGCACCTCGTTGCCGCCGAGCTCCACGACCGAGACCGGGATGTACGTGAGGTCGGGGTTGCGCAGCTTGCCGACCTGCGGCGAGGCGAGGTCGGTGTTCTCGCTCGGCATGAACCCGGCCGGGCGGTGCGCGTCGAACTGCTCCCGGACGACCAGCAGGTTGCGCTGGTGGATCACCGACGGCCCGGCCATCATGATGATCTCGTCGCCGGAGACCTCGATCTTCCATCCCGACGGCGGGGTCAGGCTCTGTGCGTACGCCAGTAGTTGCGCGTGGCGCTCGGGGATCTCGAAGTCGACCATGCCGCCATCCTTCCATCCCGCAGGTCGTGGCGCCGAGTCGCCCGGCGGTGTCGGCGGTCGCCGGCCGGCGTGTTGACGGACCGGCAGCCGGGCGGCGGCGGGAGCCGGTGGACACGCACGGGCCGTGGTGACCGGCCGGTAGAGTGCCCGGGGGCGGTGGGGCGTGTCCGGACGGACCGCCCTTCGGGGGACATGACGGGGGCGGGCATGCAGGGCGAGCGGTTGGACGGCCGGTACCGGCTGGAGGCGGTGCTGGGCTCCGGGGGCATGGGCCAGGTGTGGCGGGCCTTCGACGAGCGGGTCGGCCGGCCGGTCGCGGTGAAGCTGCTGACGGGCGCCGACACGGCCTCCTCGGGGGTGGAGCGGTTCGCCGCCGAGGCCCGGGCCGCGGGCAACCTCAGCAGCCCGCACATCGTCACCGTGCACGACTTCGGCCGGGCCGGGCCCGAGCACGCCGGTGCGCCGTTCCTGGTCATGGAGTACCTCGAGGGGCGGGCCCTGGAGGACGTCCTCGCCGAGGAGTCGCTGCCGCCGGTGCCGGACGCCCTCGACTGGACCCGGCAGGTCTGCACCGGCCTGGCCGCCGCCCACCGCGCCGGCCTCGTCCACCGCGACATCAAACCGGCGAACACCCTGCTGCTGCCGGGCGGCACCGTCAAGATCCTCGACTTCGGGATCGTCAAGCACCTGTACGAGGACCTCTCGCTCACCGGTACCGGCCACGCCATCGGAACGGCCGCCTACATGGCCCCCGAACAGGCCCGCGGCGCCCCCGCACCCGCCGATGGCCCTCGACGGCGCCCCGTCCCGCACCGGCGTCCCCGGCGGACGGACCCGCGAACCGTCCGGAACGGACCCGCACGGACTGCCGGACCCGCACGCCGCCCCGCCCGTACAGCCCGTGCAGCCCACCGGGCCGGGAGAACCGGCAGAACCGGCAGAACCGCTGACGGCCCGGAGTTCCGCCCTGCGGCGCAGTGCGATCGCCGGCGGTACGGTGCTCGCCGCCCAGCTGGTGGCGTTCGGCTCCTGGACGGTCGGATGGGCCGGCCTGCTCGGGGTGGCGGCCTTCCTCGTGCTCGCCTTCCTGCTGTGGATCGACCGCCCCACGCCGCAGCTCCGCCAGGGCACCGGCGGGCTCTTCGTCGCGGCGGCGGTCACCATGGTCTCCGGCACCGCGCTGCTGCTCTCCTCGCGGACGGCCTGGTGGGTGGCACTGATCATCACCGTGCTCCTGTGCCCCGTCCTGCTGGTGCTGCAGAAGCCCCTGTCGCGCGGCCTCGGCACGCTGTTCGCCCGCCACGAGGCCGAGGCGCAGACGGCGGTCAGCGCGGGCCTGGCGAACGCCGCGCTCGCGACCGGGTACTACATGGACGCCGGAGGCATGCCCGTCCTGCGGGCGATTGGTCTGGGCCTGCTGACCTGGGGCGCCCTGGCCGCGGGGCTGACCCCGCTCCTCCCCGGCCGCAGCCGGCCGCCGGTGCCCGAGCAGGCCTGAACGCGGTCGGTCACGCGGGGACGGCAGCCGGTCGCGGGCTCGCCGTTCAGCCGAGGAGGCGGGGGTCGTCGATGTGCACGGTGATCGTTCCGGGCGGGTAGCGGTGCTCCTGGTTCGTGAGGATCATGTGCATCGTGCCGCGGGAACCGGTCGGCAGGGCGGCGTAGAGGGCGTGGGAGGTGTCCTGGGCGCCGATGCCGTCACGGACCATCGTGGCGACGGTGATCGCGGCCATCGAGTCGAGGGGTTCGATCTCGATGGCCGGGAGTGCGAGCGCGAAGGTGCCGGAGCCCTGGGCCGCGGCTTCCGCCGCCAGGAGGCACAGGGCCGGAACTGCCAGGTGCTTGAAGGGTGAGGCGGCCGCGTTGTCGGCGAGCCGGACGAGTGCCCGGTGGCCGGCGGCGAGCGCCACCACGGCCGAGGTGTCGAGAACGATCACGCCGCGGTGCCGCGCTTGAGGTTCTGCACGGACTTCTCCGCCGCGACGGCGTACGCGTTCTCCAGCACGCTCGGCATGGCGTCCAGGTCGCCGTCTTCGACCGCGATGCCGTGCTCGCGCATGAGGCGGCGGCTCTCCCGAACGCGCTCGGCGAGCTGCTCGGCGGTGTGCTCCTGGTTGGCCAGGGCCGTCACGAGGCCGCCGATGGTCATGCCGCGTTCCTTGGCGAGCGCAGCCAGATGGTCGCGGGTGGTGTCAGGTACCTTGATCGTCGAGTCACCCATGCCACCACAGTACACTGGTGGTGGATAAAAGTAGAGAACATTTGGCGTGGTGCTTCCCGAGCGCGACACGGCCGGGCGCAGCAAGGACCCCCTCAGATGCGGCCGACGAGGGTGAAGCCGGCCTCGCCGACCGTGCTGCGGACAAGGGCCTCGTCGAGGTCGCCGGCGGACTCGACGGTGACCTGGCCGGTGGCGGCCCGGGCGTCGACCCCGGTGACGCCGGGGAGGGCGGCGAGGCCGGCGGTGACGGTCCGCTCGCAGTGGCCGCAGCTCATGCCTTCCACACTGAAGACGGCGGTCGTGGACATCGGGGAACCTCCGGGCGCAGACGGGACGGGCGAGGCGGCACCGCGCCGCTTCGATGGCGACCAGAACAGCGCAGCGCCTCTCCGCCGTCACAGGGACACGCCGCCGGTGTGCCCCCATCGAGTGGTTTCGCCGCGGACCCGCTGACGCGCGCCCCGCCCACCGGGGCGGGCACGGACGCGGGCGGGAACGGCGGGCACGGACGCGGGCAGGAACGGCAGGCACGGACGCGGGCGGGAACGGTGACGGCCGGTGGCAGCGCGGGTGCCGCGCCGTCACCGGCCGTCGCCGTAAGGCCGGTTCACCGTACAGCCGGTCCGCCGTGCCGTCGGTTCGCCGTGCCGTCAGTTCGCCGAGTTGAAGCCGTCCAGGATGCGCTGGGCCGCCAGGGTGGCGGTCAGCGTGCCCTGCCGGACCTCCTGCTCCACGGCGGGGACCAGCCGCCGGACCTCGGGGTGCTCGCGGAGCCGGGCGAGGAGCTGGTCGTGGACCATCGCCCACGTCCAGTCGACCTGCTGGTCGCGCCGTTTGGCGTCGAGCGCCCCGGTGGCGTCCAGCAGGGTGCGGTGCTGCTGGAGGCGGTCCCAGAGGACGTCCAGCCCGAGGCCGCCGAGGCCGCTGCAGGTGAGCACCGGCGGTGTCCAGGCGGCGTCCGGGGGCTGGAGCAGCCGCAGGGCGCCGGCCAGTTCGCGGGCGGCGGCCTTGGCGTCCCGCTCGTGCGGACCGTCCGCCTTGTTGACGGCGACCAGGTCGGCCAGCTCCAGCACGCCCTTCTTGATGCCCTGGAGCTGGTCGCCGGTGCGCGCGAGGGTGAGCAGCAGGAAGGAGTCCACCATGCCCGCGACGGTGGTCTCCGACTGCCCGACGCCGACCGTCTCGACCAGGACGACGTCGTACCCGGCGGCCTCCATCACCACCATGGACTCGCGGGTGGCGCGGGCCACGCCGCCGAGCGTCCCGGAGGTGGGGGAGGGCCGGACGAAGGCGTTCGGGTCGACGGCGAGCTTCTCCATCCGCGTCTTGTCGCCGAGGATGGAGCCGCCGGTGCGGCTGGAGGTCGGGTCGACGGCGAGCACCGCGACCCGGTGGCCCTTGCCGGTGAGCATGGTGCCGAGGGCCTCGATGAAGGTCGACTTGCCGACTCCGGGCACGCCGGTGATGCCGACCCGGACCGCCCTGCCGGAGTGCGGCAGCAGGTCGACCAGCAGCCGCTGGGCGAGCTCGCGGTGGTCGGGCCGGATGGACTCGACGAGGGTGATGGCCCGCGCGATCCAGGCGCGCGAGCCGTCGAGGACACCCTGCCGGTACTGGTCGAGGTCGATCGTCCGGGCCACGGTTCAGCGGCTCACAGCTCGTGGCCGAGGTCGGCGGCGAGCGTGGTGAGCAGGTCGTACGCGGCGTCCGGGATCACCGTGCCGGGCGGGAAGACCGCGGCGGCGCCCATGTCCAGGAGCGTGGGGACGTCCTGCGGCGGGATGACGCCGCCGACCACGATGGTGATGTCCTCGCGGCCGGCCTCGGCGAGCTCGGCCTTCAGCGCCGGCACCAGGGTGAGGTGGCCGGCCGCCAGCGAGGAGACGCCGACGATGTGCACGTCCGCCTCGACGGCCTGCCGGGCGACCTCGGCCGGGGTCTGGAACAGCGGACCGACGTCCACCGTGAAGCCCAGGTCGGCGAAGGCCGTGGCGATCACCTTCTGGCCGCGGTCGTGGCCGTCCTGGCCCATCTTGGCGACCAGGATGCGCGGGCGGCGGCCCTCGGCCTCCTCGAACTTCTCGACCAGCTCCCGGGTGCGCTGCACGCTCTGGGACGGTCCTGCCTCGTCTCGGTACACACCGGAGATGGTACGGATCTGCCCGGAGTGCCGGCCGTACACCTTCTCGAGTGCGTCGGAGATCTCGCCGACGGTGGCCTTGGCACGGGCGGCGTTCACCGCGAGCGCCAGCAGGTTGCCGTCCAGGGAGGAGCCCTGCGAGCCGGCCTCGGCGGCGCGGGTGAGCGCGTGCAGGGCGTCCCGGCAGACCTGCTCGTCGCGCTCGGCGCGCAGCCGGCGGAGCTTCTCGATCTGCTGGGCGCGGACCGAGGAGTTGTCGACCTTGAGGACGTCGATCTGCTCGTCGTTGGCGACCCGGTACTTGTTGACGCCGATCACCGGCTGGCGGCCGGAGTCGATCCGCGCCTGGGTGCGGGCGGCGGCCTCCTCGACGCGCAGCTTGGGGATGCCGGCGTCGATGGCCTTGGCCATGCCGCCGGCCGCCTCGACCTCCTGGATGTGCTGCCAGGCGCGGCGGGCCAGGTCGTGGGTGAGCTTCTCGACGTACGCCGAGCCGCCCCACGGGTCGATGACCCGGCAGGTGCCGGACTCCTGCTGCAGCATCAGCTGGGTGTTGCGGGCGATGCGGGCGGAGAAGTCGGTCGGCAGGGCGAGCGCCTCGTCGAGGGCGTTGGTGTGCAGCGACTGGGTGTGGCCCTGGGTCGCGGCCATCGCCTCCACGCAGGTGCGGGTGACGTTGTTGAACACGTCCTGCGCGGTGAGCGACCAGCCGGAGGTCTGCGAATGGGTGCGCAGCGACAGCGACTTGGCGTTCTGCGGGTCGAACTGCTTGACCAGCTTGGCCCACAGCAGGCGGGCCGCGCGCAGCTTGGCGATCTCCATGAAGAAGTTCATGCCGATCGCCCAGAAGAACGACAGCCGCGGCGCGAAGGCGTCCACGTCCAGTCCGGCGCCGAGGCCGGCCCGCAGGTACTCCACACCGTCCGCGAGGGTGTACGCCAGCTCCAGGTCGGCGGTGGCCCCGGCCTCCTGGATGTGGTAGCCCGAGATGGAGATCGAGTTGTACCGCGGCATCTTCTGCGAGGTGTACGCGAAGATGTCCGAGATGATCCGCATCGAGGGCTGCGGCGGGTAGATGTACGTGTTGCGGACCATGAACTCCTTGAGGATGTCGTTCTGGATGGTCCCCGCCAGCTTCTCGGGCGGCACCCCCTGCTCCTCGGCGGCCACGATGTACAGCGCCAGTACGGGCAGCACCGCGCCGTTCATGGTCATCGACACCGACATCCTGTCCAGCGGGATGCCGTCGAAGAGCTGGCGCATGTCGTAGATGGAGTCGATGGCCACGCCGGCCATGCCGACGTCGCCGGTGACCCGCGGGTGGTCGCTGTCGTAGCCGCGGTGGGTCGGCAGGTCGAAGGCGACCGAGAGGCCCTTCTGACCGGCCGCCAGGTTGCGGCGGTAGAAGGCGTTGGACTCCTCGGCGGTGGAGAAGCCCGCGTACTGGCGGACCGTCCACGGCTGGTTGACGTACATGGTCGGGTAGGGGCCGCGCAGGAACGGCGCCATGCCCGGGTAGGTGCCCAGGAAGTCCAGGCCGGCCAGGTCCTCCGCGGTGTACAGCGGCTTGACGCCGATGCCCTCCGGGGTCTCCCAGACCTGCTCCTCGACGTCCTTGCCGGTGGCCTGCTGCCAGGCGTCGCGCCACTGCGCGCCGTCGCCGGCCGCGGCGCCCCCGCCCAGCCCGATGGTGGTGAAGTCGGGGATCATGGGGCCACTCCGATCTCGTCGAGGAGGGAGGTCAGGACCTCGACCGCGTCGCAGCCCGCGAACACGAAGGAGTCCACTCCCGCCCGCTGGAAAGCCTCGCGCAGCTCGCCGGGGCGCCCGGCCAGCAGCACCTTGGCGGCGCCTGCGGTCTTCAGCGCCTCGGCGACCGTCTCGCCGTGCTCCTCGTACAGCGCGTCGCTGGAGCACAGGCAGGCGACGCCCGCACCGCTCGCGGCGAAGGCCTCGGCCAGCGCGGCCGCGTGGCCCGGCTCGGTCATCGCAGTCTCGGTGGAGACGGTCTCGATGCCGCCGGCCTGGAAGAGGTTGGCGGCGAACGTGGTGCGCGCGGTGTGCGAGGCGGCGGTGCCCAGCGAGGCCAGGAACAGCTTCGGCCGGGCGCCGGTCGCGGCCAGGTGCGCGTCCGAGCGGTCGCGCAGCGCCTCGTACGCCTCGGCGCGGCGGACCTGCGGCAGGCCGCCGCCGCGGCGGGCGGGCGCCGGCTCGCGGACCAGCGGCTGCTCGCCGAGGTGCGGGAACTCGCTGACGCCGGTGACCGGCTCGCGCCGCTTGGCGAGCTTCGCGGTGCGCTCGGCCCAGGTCGCGGCGATCCGGTCGCCGACCAGCCCGGAGGCGAGGGCCGCGCGCAGGCCGCCGGCCCGCTCGATCTCCTGGAACCAGGCCCAGGCGGCCTGCGCCAGTTCGTCGGTCAGCTGCTCCACGTACCAGGAGCCGCCGGCCGGGTCGATGACCTTCGCCAGGTTCGACTCCTCCAGCAGGATCGACTGGGTGTTGCGGGCGATCCGGCGGGCGAAGGCGTCCGGCAGGCCGACCGCGGAGTCGAAGGGCTGCACGGTGACCGCGTCGGCGCCGCCGACGCCGGCGGCCAGGCAGGCGACCGTGGTGCGCAGCATGTTCACCCACGGGTCGCGGGCGGTCATCATCACGGACGAGGTGACGGCGTGCTGGCGCTGTGCGGCGGCCGGGCCGGTGATCCCGGAGACCTCGGCGACGCGTGCCCAGAGGCGGCGGGCGGCACGGAACTTGGCGATGCCGAGGAACTGGTCCTCGGAGGCCGCGTAGCGGAACTCCAGCTGGCCGGCGGCCTCGTCTGCGGTGAGGCCGGCGGCGGTGAGCGCGCGCAGGTAGGCGACGCCCGCGGCCAGCGAGCAGCCGAGCTCCTGGGCGGCCGAGGCGCCGGCGTCGTGGTACGCGAGCGCATCGACGGTCAGGGCGCGGAGGTTCGGGTACGTGCGGCCGCAGTGCGCGGCCAGGTCGGCGGCCTCGGCGAGCTGCGCGGTGGTGGCGCTGTCGTCGCCGGTGCGGGCGAGCAGGCCCAGCGGGTCGGCGCCGAGGCTGCCGGACGCCGTGTCGGACGGCACCCCGCGCTCGGCCAGCAGCGCGAACAACTGCTCGGCGGCGGGCCGGAATTCGGCGCCCGCGTCGAGGGCCACCGCGGCCAGGTCGAGGTAGACGCCCTCCAGCGCGGCGGGCAGCGCGGCGACCGGCAGGCCGCCGTCCCCGACGGTCAGCCAGAGCGAGGTGACACCGTTCTCGAGGTCGGCGAGGACCGCCTCGTTGGTGCGCACCGTGTCGGTGCCGGCATGGCGCTGCCGCACGTCCCACCCGGACACGGCCGAGCCTTGCGGCCGGCCGCCCCGGAGGTACGGCGGGAAGCCGGGGAGGCCGGCGTCGGCCGGGGCGTCCTCGGCGGTGTACAGCGGGCGGGCGCTGAGCCCGTCCTGAAGCTTGGTGGTGAGCGCTTCCTCAGCCTGTACGCCGCTCGCGTTCTGCACACCAGACTTGCGCAGCACGCCTTCGACGAGGCGCTGCCACTGCTCGCGGGTCGCATCCGGGAACTCGGCGGCCAGGGGAAGCCCTTCGGGCAGGACCGTCATGAGTGCAGGTTAGTGCCCGTTAGCAGGTCGGCAGCAGATCAATCCAGTGTGACCTTTTTAACCCTGCACTCCTGGTCGCGGGGAGTGCCGTGGCCGGCGGGAGGTCGCGCGGGGAGCGGCGGGAGGCGGTGTGCCGCTCGCCTGCTGCGGGTCGGGCCCGGTCGCGCGCCGCGGCGGGCCGGGCTGCACGGTCCGTCCGGGCGGGTGGGCCGTCGTTCCGTCAATTCGCCGCAGGCGGTGTCGATACGGGATTCGACGGGGTGTGCCGCGACTCTTGTCGGCCTTGCGGAGCCGGTTGTATAACGTTGTAAAAGCCTGCCGGAGAGCGCGATCTCCGGTACACGCCGCTCTTTCCGCACGTCAGCGAAGCTTCCCCTGCCTCCCGGATCCGGCCCGCCGTCGGTGCGTCCCGGCGTGCCCCGGCACGCCCGGAACCGCGCCGCCCCCGGCCGGACCCACCCGTCAAGGAGCGTCCTCGCACGACCAGCCCCCGCAGATCCCGCCTGCTCGCCTCCGCCGCCCTGCTCGCCTCCGCCGCCCTCGTCCTCACCGGCTGCGCCAAGGAGGAGAGCCCGTCCGCCGGGTGCTGACCGGCGTGTACGTGCTGTGCGCGGTGCTCGCCGCACTCTCCGGCGTGCTGGCCACCACCCGGCTGACGGCCAGCGGCCCGTCCGCGCTCGGCACCCTGATGGAGCTGTCCGCCATCACCGCCGTGGTGGTCGGCGGCACTCCGCTGACCGGCGGCGCGGGCACCCTCGGCGGCACCCTGTGGGGCGTCCTGCTGCTCGCCGTCATCCAGAACCTCATCAACCAGATCGGCTCGCTGAACTCCTCCTACCAGTCGGTGGTCAGCGGCGGATTCCTGATCGTGGTCGTCCTCGCGCAGCGATACCTCTTCCGCACGCGTTCCACCCCGTAGAAATGACCCGAGAGCCCGCCCGCCGAGAGGAACACCGTGGTCAGTCTGAAGGACGTCGCCCAGCGCGCCGGAGTGTCGATCAAGACCGTCTCCAACGTGGTGAACGGCTACCAGCACGTCACTCCCGCCATGCGCGAACGCGTCCAGCGCGCCATCGACGAGCTCGGCTACCGGCCCAACCTGACCGCGCGCCACCTGCGCAAGGGCCGCACCGGCATCATCGCGCTGGCCGTGCCGGAGCTCGGCAACCCGTACTTCGCCGAGCTCGCCGGCGCGGTCATCGACGCCGCCGCCCGGCACGACTACACCGTCCTGCTCGACCACACCGGCGGCCGCCGCGACCAGGAACTGCTGGTCTGCCAGGGCTTCCGGGCGCACGTCATGGACGGGCTGATCCTCAGCCCGATCGAGCTGGAGTCCGAGGACCTGCTCGCGCGCACCGACACCTCCCCGCTCGTCCTGCTCGGCGAGCGGGAGTACGACGCCCCGTACGACCACATCGCGATCGACAACGTCGCCGCGGCCAGACTCGCCGTCCGCCACCTGGTGGACACCGGCCGCCGGCGGATCGCCTTCCTCGGCGCCCGCGAGGAGAGCGCCCGCCGCCCCGCGCACCTGCGCCTGCGCGGCTGGCGGGAGGAGCTCGCCGCCGCCGGACTGCCCGCCGACGACGCCCTGGTGATCGCCACCGAGGCGTACGGACGCGAGGACGGCGCCCGGGCGATGGCCGCCCTGCTCGACCGCGGCCCGCACCCGGACGCTGTGTTCGCCTACAACGACACCATCGCGGTCGGCGCGCTGCGCACCCTCGCCGACCGCGGGCTGCGGGTGCCGGAGGACGTCGCCGTGGTCGGCTTCGACAACATCGACGAGAGCCGGTTCGCGCACACCCCGCTGACCACCGTCGCGCCCGACAAGGAGGCCATCGCCCGGCTCGCCGTCGACTGCCTGGTCGACCGGCTGGCCGGCACCGCCGGGACGGAGCCCCGCCGCGCCCGCCCCGGCCACCGCCTGGTCGTACGCGACTCCACCGTCGGGCGGTCCCGCTAGGGAGGTCAACCTCAAGCCAGGGGCGCGGGGAACTGCGCAGTCCGGGAGCGGGTCCTGTGCAGAACCGGTCTCGCGCTGATCGCGCCTCCCGCACCGCCCCGGGCAACCCGGTGCTGCAGACCGGCGCCTACAAGTCGCTGCGGGTCACCACCGCCTGCTGCACCACCCGCTACCTGCGGCACTACGACGGCCTCGCCAACACCGACGTGGTCGACGCGGGCAGCAGCGCCCTGCTGAAGGCCGACGCCACCTGGAAGATCGTGCCGGGCCCGGCCGACGGCAGCTGCTACTCCTTCGAGTCCCGCAACTACCCGGGGGAGTACCTGCGGCACCGCGACAGCCGCGTCCACCGGGAGGCCGGCAGCGGCGCGCTCTACCAGGCCGACGCGACCTTCTGCGCCCGGCCCGGCACCGGCGGCGTCCGCTTCACCGCCTACAACTACCCGGACCGCTACCTGCGCCACATCGAGTCGCAGGTGTGGATCGCCACCTACGGCGGCCCCAACGCGTGGGACGGAAACACCCCCGGCTTCGTCGCCGACACCACCTGGTCGGTGGACGGCCCCTGGGTACCGTGACCCGGAGCGCCGGCCGGCGCCGCGGCACAGCAGGCACGGGATCGGCCGCGTCCCGGCGGGCGCCGGTTGGGAAGACGATCGTCGGTCAGGAAGGACGCGCCGCGCCCCTGGACGGCCGACCGGCCGATCCCGCGCCCCCATGCTGACGCAAGTGCTTGTCTCCTGCAAGTTATGTGCAATAGTGGCACCCGCCCGGAGCCGATCCCCCTTGTGGACACCCGACACCCGACGCCCACGCCCGCCGCGTCAAGAACGCGCCAGGATGTCCCGGCCGAACCCGACGAACCGGGCGTTCCGCCCCGGCCGGGACTTACGCTCGGAGGCGGCGAACAGGCGTCCGAAAGCAGTCGGGCGCAGCGGAACGAGAATGGTGCACATGGCGCGCGGCAAGCTGCGGATCTACCTCGGGGCGGCCCCCGGAGTGGGCAAGACCTACGCCATGCTCGGCGAGGCCCACCGCAGGGCCGCCCGCGGCACCGACGTGGTGATCGCCCTCGTCGAGGACCACGGCCGCGCCCGCACCGCCGAACTGTTCGACGGCCTGGAGGCCGTCCCCCGTCGGGAGGCCGAGTACCGCGGCGCCCGGTTCACCGAGATGGACCTCGACGCCGTCCTCGCCCGCCGCCCCGAGGTCGCCCTGGTCGACGAACTCGCCCACACCAACGTCCCCGGCAGCCGCCACGCCAAGCGCTGGGAGGACGTCGAGGTGCTGCTCGCCGCCGGCATCGACGTCGTCTCCACCGTCAACATCCAGCACCTGGAGTCGCTCGGCGACGTCGTCGAGGGCATCACCGGCGTCCGGCAGCGCGAGACCGTCCCCGACGAGGTCGTCCGCCGCGCCGACCAGATCGAACTCGTCGACATGTCCCCGCAGGCGCTGCGCCGCCGCCTCGCGCACGGCAACGTCTACCCGCCCGATCGGGTCGACGCCGCGCTCTCCCACTACTTCCGGCCCGGCAACCTCACCGCGCTCCGGGAACTCGCCCTGCTCTGGACGGCCGACCGGGTCGACGAGTACCTCCAGCGCTACCGCACCGAGCAGGGCATCGCCGCCACCTGGCCGGCCCGCGAACGGATCGTCGTCGGCCTCACCGGCGGCCCCGAGGGCGGCACCCTGATCCGCCGCGCCGCCCGGATCGCCGCCCGCGGCTCCGGCGGCGAACTCCTCGCCGTCCACATCGTCCGCCCCGACGGCCCGCCCGGCGCCGCGCCCGGCGAACTCGCCGCCCAGCGCCGCCTGGTCGAGGAGCTCGGCGGCACCTACCACGCCGTCCTCGCCGAGGACGTCCCCGCCGGACTGCTCGACTTCGCCCGCGGCGTCAACGCCACCCAGATCGTCGTCGGCACCAGCCGCCGCCGGGCCTGGCGCTCACTGCTCGCCCCCGGCGTCGGCGCCACCGTCATCCGCGAGTCCGGCGACGTCGACGTGCACGTGGTCACCCACGAGCACGCCGCCCGCGGTCGCCCCGGCCTGCCCGGGCGGCTGCCCGTCAAGCTCGGTCGGCTGCGCACCGCCGCCGGCTGGCTGCTCGGCTGCCTCGGCCCGGTGCTGCTCACCCTGCTGCTGCTCGCCCTCGGCCCCGGCGCCGGCCTGCCCACCGCGGTGCTGCTCTTCCTCACCCTGACCGTCGGCGCCGCCCTGGTCGGCGGGGTCTTCCCGGCGATCGCCTCCGCGCTGGTCGGCTCCCTGCTGCTCAACTACTACTTCGCCCCGCCCACCCACACCTTCACCATCACCGACCGGGCCAACATCCTCGCCCTCGGCGTCTTCGTCGGCGTCGGCATCGCGGTCGCCTCCGTCGTCGACCTGGCCGCCCGACGGTCCCAGCAGGCCGCCCGCAGCCGGGCCGAGGCCGAGACGCTGGCCTTCCTCGCGGGCAGTGCGCTGCGTGGCGACGACGGCCCCGACGAACTGCTCGAGCGGGTCCGGGAGATCTTCCAGATGGAGTCCGTGGCCCTGCTGGAACGCACCGGCGACCACGACCCCTGGCAGACCAGGGCCGCGGTCGGCCGCCGGCCCGCCGGGCGCCCGGAGGACGCCGCCGTCGACGTCCCGGTCGGCGACCGGCTCGCCCTGGTGCTCACCGGCCGGGTGCTGCCCGCAGAGGACCGCCGGGTGCTCGGCGCGTTCGCCGCCCAGGCCGTCGCCGTCCTGGAACGCCAGCGGCTCGCGAAGGAGGCCGCCGAGGCCCGCCGGCTCGCCGACTCCAACCGCATCCGCACCGCCCTGCTCGCCGCCGTCTCGCACGACCTGCGCACCCCGCTCGCCGGCATCAAGGCCGCCGTCACCTCGCTGCGCTCAGAGGACGTCGCCTGGAGCCCGGAGGACGAGGCGGAGCTGCTCGCGGGCATCGAGGAGGGCGCCGACCGCCTCAACCTGCTGATCAACAACCTGCTCGACATGAGCCGGCTGCAGACCGGCAGCGTCACCCCGCTGCAGCGCGACGTCGACCTGGACGAGGTCGTCCCGCTCGCCCTCGCCGGGGTGCCCGCCGAGGCCGTGCGCCTGGACGTCCCGGAGGACCTGCCGCTGGTGCGGGCCGACTCCGGCCTGCTGGAGCGGGTCGTCGCCAACCTGGTGGAGAACGCCGTCAAGTACAGCCCGCCCGACGTCCCGGTCGCCGTCCGCGCCGACGTGCTGCGGCTCGCCGGCGGCGACCGGGTCGAACTGCGGGTGGTCGACCGCGGCCCCGGCGTCCCCGAGGAGGCCCGGGAGCGGATCTTCGCCCCGTTCCAGCGGCACGGCGACGCACCGCGCGGCAACGGCGTGGGCCTCGGCCTGGCCGTCGCCCGCGGCTTCGCCGAGGCGATGGACGGCCGGCTCACCGCCGAGGACACCCCCGGCGGCGGCCTGACCATGGTGGTCTCCCTCCCCGCAGCCGCCGCCCCCGGCCTGCCGAAGGCCCCGGCCCGTACGGCGACCGCCCCATGACCGCCCCCTCCCCGGCAACCCCCTCCCCGGCAACCGCAGAAAGGCGGCGCACATCCATGACCCGGGTCCTCGTGGTGGACGACGAACCCCAGCTCGTCCGCGCCCTGGTGATCAACCTCAAGGCACGGAAGTACGAGGTCGACGCCGCCCACGACGGCGCCGCCGCCCTCGCCGCGGCCGCCGCCAGGCCGCCGGACGTGGTCGTCCTCGACCTCGGCCTGCCCGACATGGACGGCACCGAGGTGATCCGCGGCCTGCGCGGCTGGACCCGCGTCCCGATCATCGTGCTCTCCGCCCGGCAGGCCTCCGACGAGAAGGTCGAGGCCCTCGACGCGGGTGCCGACGACTACGTCACCAAGCCCTTCGGCATGGACGAGTTCCTGGCCCGGCTGCGGGCCGCCGTCCGCCGCGCCGAACCGATACCGGCGGGCGGCACCGAGGCCGTGCTGACCACCGGCTCCTTCACCGTCGACCTCGCCGCCAAGAAGGTGAACCGCGGTGGCGCCGACGTCCGCCTCACCCCGACCGAATGGCACCTGCTGGAGGTGCTCGTCCGCAACGCCGGCCGGCTGGTCGGCCAGAAGCAGTTGCTCCAGGAGGTGTGGGGGCCCGCCTACCGCACCGAGACCAACTACCTGCGGGTCTACATGGCGCAGCTGCGCCGCAAACTCGAGGACGACCCGTCCCGCCCCCGGCACTTCGTCACCGAGCCGGGCATGGGGTACCGCTTCGAGCCGTGACCTGCCTGCCCTGCCGTCCGGTCGGGTCAGGTCAGGGTGATCCGGATGCCGAGGGTGCCGCGCTCGCCGCGGCGGACGCGGCTGCCGAGCAGGGTGAGCACGCCGAGCAGGCCGTACTTCTGGCGCAGCAGGGTGCGGTAGGCGGCCGTCTTCTCCGGCCCGAGGATCTCGGCGGTGCCGGGGACCTGCTCGCCGGTCGGGTTGCCACGGACGTCGCACGGGCCGACCAGCACGTCCGCACGGTTGCGGATGCGGCGGACCTTCCAGGAGTCGGAGACCGTCCAGATGCCGAGGGCGTCGCCGTCCCGCACCACCCACACCGGGGTCGGCACCGCCGTGCCGTCCTTCTTGTAGGTGGTGACCAGCAGGTAGCTCCCGGAGGCGAGGCGGACGAGGCGTTCGAGCTTGTCCTGCGGCATGGCGTTCATGCCGCGCAGTCTAGAGCCTGCCGCGCTTGCCGTGATCAAGCACCTACGGGGTGTCCTGCTCCGGTGCGGTGCCCGCGGCGGGCTCGGCGGCCGGCTCGTCGCGGCGCTGCGGCGGGACGTGGCCGAGGGCGGATCGGGTCGCGCCGAAGCCGCTCTCGTGGTCCCACACGTGGGTGCAGCCCGGGCACTGCAGGTGCAGCAGGCTCCCCGTGTTGGAGATCAGGTAGCGCCAGTGCACGGAGCAGGAGCGGCGCTCCCCGCAGGGCACGCAGTCGCGGGCGTCGTCGCAGTTGGGGCAGGCGATCCACGCACGGCGACCGATGTCGGCCTGCGGGTCAATGGGCAGCATCGGCCCGCTCCTCCATCGGCAGCACGCCCGCCGTGACGAGGTCGTCGTAGAGCCGCTGCTGCTCGGCGTCCAGACCGGAGTACAGCAGGGCGTACGCCTCGGCCTCGCGGCGCTCCTCCTCGGCGATGTCCCGGTTGGGCCCGAGCGAGGCGGCCGCCAGGGATCGCCGCCGGATCTCGTCGGCGGTGACATCGAAAACGAAGGACGCCACCCCGGCGGAAAGGTCGGCGTCATCGGTGCGGTGCAGGGACATGGCAGCAGAACTTAGGTAACCCTTTCTTCCCTGTCAAGGTGCTGCGCACAACCCGTCCCACCTGCCGGGACACCGTGATCGCCGGACGATCCGCGGGGGATCCGTAGACGAACCGCCGCGAGTGCTGCAGTGTTTCGCAGCGCCCCGTCAGAAGCATTGGGAGAAGCGTGGAATGAGGGATTCTCAGCGCGTGCGCGGCTGCACCCTCCACCTGCCCGAGGCGGTCAGCAGGGGCTTTCGAGACCGGTCAGCAGGCTGGCCACGTCGAGGCCGGTGGTGAGGTAGTGCACAAAGGTCTCGTTGTTCAGGGCCCGGGGTGAGCGGCGTTCGCGGACGAGCGCGACGGCCGACCGGGCGTCGAGGCCCGCCGACTCGATCAGGGCCTGGGCCACGACCAGGCCGGACCGGTTGAGACCGTGGTGGCAGCGGACCAGCACGGTGCGCCCGTCCCGTACCGCGCAGGCGGCGGTGCGGGCCGCCGACTGGACGCGTTCGATCTCCTCGGCGCTCAGTGGCCCGTCGGGGATCTCCGCCAGCAGGTGTTCGACCGCCCGGTGGGGGCCGTGGCCCGGGCGGGAGGCCAGGCTGACCACCAGGTCGAACTCGCGGTCCACGACCACCGGCCGCAGGCCTCCCGCCGCGTCGGACCGGACGTGTCCGCCCATCCACAGGCCCGGGGCGATCTCGTCCCACGGCGTCCGCGGGGCGTCGCCGCCGGAACCTCTCTGCCGCGTCCTCATGCCCGTCCCTCCCCGCTCACCACCAAGGGGCAAGTCTGCCGCAGACGGGCCGTCACCGGGTGTAGTCCCGCGGGTGTACGTCTGGCGGAGGAGCGGGGGGTGGGTGCTCCTCATGCGGGGGGACGGGGCGGGGGGAGTCGGCGGCATAGGGTCTGGGGCATGGGAGAGCTCGGGGAACTCGTCCGGCAGACCGCCGATCGGCTGGCGGAGGGGCAGGTCGGGGTGGTGGTCGTCGGGATCGCGGACGGCGTGGTGGAGATCCGCGGCAGCGGGCGGGCCGGTGGGGCGGCCGGGGGCCGGCCCGGGGCGGACACGCTGTTCGAGGTCGGGTCGGTGACCAAGGTGTTCACCTCGCTGGCGCTGGCGAGGGCCGCGGTCGACGGCAGGGCCGCGCTCGACGAACCGCTCGCCGACGTGCTGCCCGCGGGCAGCACCGTGCCCGGGCGCGGCGGCAGCCGGATCACCCTGCAGCACCTGGCCATGCACACCTCCGGCCTGCCGCGGCTGCCGAAGGGCATGGCACTGAAGGCGCTGCTGCGCCCGCACTCCGTCGACCCGTACGCCCGCTGCACCGCCGGGGCGCTGCTCGGCGGGCTGGCCCGTACGAAGCTCAAGTCCGAGCCGGGCCGCACCTTCCGGTACTCCAACCTGGGCGCCGGGCTGCTCGGCCTCGCCCTCGCGCACCGGGCCGGCACCGACTACGAGCAGCTGGTCCGGCAGGAGGTCTGCGCACCGCTCGGCCTCGCCGACACCGTGGTGACGGTGGACGCCGAGCGGGCCCGGCGCCTCGCCCAGGGCCACGACCCGCGCCGCCGGCCGGCCGCGCCGTGGAACCTCGCCGCGCTCGCCGGCGCCGGTGCGCTGCGCTCGACCGCGGCCGACCTCGCCGCCTTCCTGCAGGCCCAGCTGGGCGCGGCACCGGACGGTGTGGCCGAGGCGATCGCCCTCACCCGCCGGCCCGAGCACCGCACCAGCCCGTTCTCCCGGGTGCACCTGGGCTGGATGGCCCACCGGCTGCACCCGCGGCACGGCGGCCACCTCCAGGTCTGGCACAACGGCCGCACCGGCGGCTTCGCCTCCTTCGCCGGGTTCGACCCGGAGACCGGCGTCGCGGTCGGCGTCCTCGGCAACACCTCCCGGGACGTCGACCCGCCCGCCGCCGACCTGCTGCGCCGCCTGCAGTCCGGCCGGAAGCCGGGTCAGGGCGCGTAGGTGCCGGTCTTGACGGTGCTCCACTGGCCGCTCCGGACGGCGTAGACGGTGAGCTGCCGGTTGGTGGTGTCGCCGTACTCGTCGAAGGCGACCCGGCCGCTGACGCCGTCGAAGGCCACGTCCTCCATGGCGTCCGCGACCTTGCCGCGGGCGTCCGAGGGGAGCGTGCCTCCGTTGGCGGCGACCACGGCCTTGACCGCCTCGACGACGGCCCACGCCGCGTCGTAGCCGTAGCCGCCGTAGATCCCCGAATCCTCGGCGTAGCCGGCCGCCCCGTAGTCGGCGAGGAACTTCTGCCCGCCGGGGAGTTCGGCCGCCGGGGCGCCGATGGAGGTGGCCAGGTCGCCCTCGGCGCTGGGGTTGGAGGCCGGGTACGAGGTGTCGAAGATGCCGTCGCCGCCCATCAGCGGGATGTTCGCACCGGCCTGCTTGAGCGCCTGGGAGAGCGGTGCGGCCTCCGGGTACTCGCCGCCGTAGTAGACGGCGTCGGCGCCGCTGCTGCGGACCTTCGCGGCGAGGGTGGCGAAGTCGTGCTCGCCCGGGTTGATGTGCTCCGCGCCGACGACGGTGCCGCCGATCCGGGTGAACTCGCTCTTGAAGCCGGCGGCCAGGCCCGCGCCGTACGTCTTCTGGTCGTCGATGACGAAGAGCTTGGACTTCTTCGCCTCCAGGTGGAGGTACCGGGCGGCGAAGGGGCCCTGGATCGCGTCCGTCGTGGCGACGCGGAAGTACGACGGGTAGGGGCGGGACTTGGTGCCCTTCGCCCAGTCGTCGCCCTGGCTGAGCGCCGGGTTGGTGTTGGAGGGGGAGACGTCGACCAGTCGGGCCGTGGTGAGCTCGGGCAGCATGGCCTGGGCGACGCTGGAGTTGAGCGGCCCGACCACGCCGAGCACCTTGGCGTCCGAGACGAACCGGGAGGCGTTCTCCTGACCGACCGCGGGCTTCGCCTGATCGTCCAGTGCCTGCAGCTCGAAGGTGACGCCGGGCACCGCTTGGGTCCGGTTGGCGGTCTTCACCGCCAGGTCGGCGGAGTTCTTGATGCCGAGTCCGAGGGAGGCGAGGTCGCCGGTGAGCGGCGCGTCCAGGCCGATCACCACGGTGGTGGTGGACGCCGAGTCGTTGCCGGCGGAGCCGCCGGTGCCACCGCCCTTGCCGGTGTCGCGGGTGAGGGTCCAGGTCAGGATGCCGCCGACTGCGAGGGTGGCCAGGGCCACCGCCAGGACGGTGGCCCGTCGCGCGGCGCCCTGCCGGGCGGGCGGGCGGCCGTCCGGAACGGCCGTCACATCCTCGTGCCGCCCGCCCCCGGCGGGCACCGGCGTGCCGCCGTCCGGCCCGGCCGCACCGCCCGGCAGCACACCGCCCCACATCCGGTCGGTCGGCGGCAGGTCCGGCGGGGCCGGGACGGGGGCCGGAGGAGCCTCCGTGGGAAGGTCCGCCGGCTGCGGCACCTGGGCCCGCTCCGCAGGTGTCTGCGGCTGCGGCAGCTCGTACACCTCGGGGTCGGCCCCGGCGTCCAGGGCGGTCGGCGTCGGCGCCGGCGAGGCGGGCGGCGCCGGCGTGGGGGAGGGCGTGCCGGCCGGAACTCCCGGCGCGGGATCGGCGTCGGCGTTCCGCAGCGCGGCGGCCAGCAGTGCCCCGGCCTGCTCGGCGGTGGCCCGTCGATCCGGGTCCTTGGTGAGCAGCGCCTCCAGGACGGGGGCGAGCGGGCCCGCCGCGGACGTCGGCCGGTGCGGCTGGGTGAAGATGGCGACGGCCAGGGCGTGCAGGCCCTCGGCCTCGAACGGCGGCCGGCCCTCGACAGCGTGGTAGAGCGTCGCACCGAGTGCCCAGAGGTCGTTGGCGGCGGTGGGCCGCTTGCCCTCGAGCTGCTCCGGCGACATGTATTGGGGCGTGCCGATGATCGTGCCGCTGTGGCTGAGCTTGGTGGTGGCGTCGGCGAGGTGGGCGATGCCGAAGTCGGTGATGACCACCCGGTCCTTCGTCAGCAGCACGTTGTCCGGCTTGATGTCGCGGTGGACGATCCCCGCCCGGTGCGCCTCGGACAGGGCGCCGAGCATCGTGATGCCGATCTCGGCGACCCGGCGGACCGGCAGCCGGCCCTGCTCGCGGATCGCGGCGGCGAGCGACTGCCCGCGGACGAACTCCATGACGATCACCGGGGCGCCGTTGTGCTCCACCACGTCGTGGATGGTGATGATGCCGGGGTGGTTGAGGATGACCGCGGCCCGGGCCTCGCTGGTGAACCGCCTGAGCAGCATGCTGCGCTCGTTGTCCTCCAGCCCCGGCGGGAAGAGGATCTCCTTCACGGCGACCTCGCGGCCGAACAGGTGCTGGTCGGTGCCGCGCCAGACGCGGCCCATTCCGCCCTGCCCGATCCGCTCGACGAGCTGGTAGCGGCCGGCGATGATCTCCGGATTGTCCTGGGTCACGCGCCATACTCTAGGGGGACCCGTGGCGGTCGCGGACGGGGATTGCGCGGGCTGTGATCGACCTGCGCCCGAACGTACACGGACCGCCCTTACGCCCTGGTGGGAGGGCCGGAACGGGCCTGACGGCAGGTCATTCCGGGGTCCCGTCCACCGGGTCCTGAGCGGCACGCCGGTCCTCGCGATCGGCGTTCTGGCGGTCGGCGTCCGCGTGGTCGGTGGCGGCGAGCAGGGCGTGCACGGCCGTCCCCATGGTGCGCCGGGCCGCCTCCTGGTCGAGGCCGCTGCTGCGCCAGTGGTGCCAGGCGCTCCAGGTGGTCACCGCGTCGAGGGCGTTGAGCAGGTCCGTTCGGCGCTGCTCGGGCAGGCGGTCGAGCTCGTCGGCGAAGATCTTGGCGAGCCGGACGCGGCCGAAGTCCAGCATCAGCCGGACGGCCTCCAGGACCCGGTCCGACGGGTTCTCCAGGCGCATGACGGCGAGCCTGGTCGGGGTGAGCCACTCCAGGATGCGGGCGCGCTGCTCGGTCAGGGCGGCCACCCGGGCCTCCCGCGGGCCCTCGGTGGGCAGCGGCCTGATCCGTGCGTACAGCTGGTCCATCCGCCGGCCGACCGCGATGTCCGTCAGTTCGGCCATGTCCGCGAAGTGATGGAACACCAGGCGCCGTGACACGCCGGCCCGTTCGGCCACGCGTTCGGCCGGGAAGTGGGTCTGGCCCTCGTCCAGCAGCGACAGCATGGCGTCGGCGATCTTCTCGCGGGTCTGGCGCCCCCGCGCGGTGCGGCCGTCCGCGGCCGGTGCGGCCTTCCGCGCGGGCGTGCCTGCGGCGGCGCCCGCGGGGGTGTCCGCCGGGGTGTTCGCCGGGGTGTCTGCGGGGGTGGGGTTCTGCGGCATGCCGGGGCCTCCTCCTGCCTCGTTGACATTATTGCACCGCCAGTGCAAACGTATTGATTGCACGAGGAGTGCAAAGAGTTTGGCGGGGGCCCGAGGCGCCCCGTCCCGTACGGAAAGGCCGGTGCGCCGATGTTCGCCACCGTGGGGCGCTGGTGCGCCCGGAGACCGAAGCGGGTGGTGGCCGCGTGGCTGCTGCTCCTGGCCGCGGCCCTGCTCGCGGTCGCAGCCGCGGGCCGGGTCACCACCGACGCCGTGTCCATCCCGGGCAGCGACAGCCAGGCGGCCCGGGACGTCTCCGACGCGGCCTTCCCCGGATCGGCCTCCGGCCGCCAGCCGCTCGTCCTGCACACCGCGGCGAGCGCGGCCCCGCTCACCGACCCGGCGAAGGCCGACGCCGTACGCGCCGCCGCCCGCGCCATCGCCGGGGTCGACCACGTCGTGGCCGTCACCACCCCGTACGACACGGCCGGCGCCGGGACGATCAGCGCCGACGGGCACACCGGGCAGCTCTCCGTCGAACTCGACGTCACCGGACGCGACATCACCCCGGAGATCACCCACCGGATCACCGGGGCCGCCGCACCCGCCACCGCGGCCGGCATCGAGGTCACCCCGGGCGGCCACCTCGCCGCCGCCGTGGACAAGGGCTCCACCGGGCACAGCGAGGCGATCGGCCTCGCCGCGGCCTTCCTCGTCCTCACCGTCGCCCTCGGCGGCCTGGTCGCCGCCGGGCTACCGCTGGTGGCCGGCGGCCTCGGCCTCGGCATCGCGCTGTCCGCCATCGCCCTGGTCGGCCACCTCGTCGACATGCCCTCCTCCGGGGAGACCATCGCCGCGATGATCGGCCTCGGCGTCGGCATCGACTACACCCTCTTCGGTCTCACCCGCTTCCGCGAACTGCTCGCCACCGGCACCGACCGCGTGGAGGCGGCCGTCCGCACCACGGCCGGCTCCGGCAAGGCCGTGGCCTTCGCCGGCAGCGCCGTCGTCGCCGCCCTCGCCGGACTCGCCCTCGGCGGGCTCCCGCTGCTGTACGCGCTGGCGCTCGCCCCGGGCATCGCCGTCCTGGTCGCCGTCGCCGTCAACCTCACCCTGCTGCCGGCCGTGCTCGTGCTGCTCGCGCCCCGCCTGGCGCCGAAGCCCGCCCGCCGCGGCGGCGAGGCCGGGGCGGCCGGCCCGCGCGGCTGGGGCCGGATCGCCGCACGGGTGGCGGCCCGCCCCTGGCGCTTCCTGCTCGCCGCGACCGTCCTGACCGGCGCCCTCGCAGTGCCCGCCGCCCACCTGTCGTTCGGTCAGCTCGACGCCGGCTCCAACGCCTCCGGCACCGCGAGCCGCACCGCGTACGACCGGCTCGCCGACGCCTTCGGGCCCGGCGTCAACGGCACCCTGCTGGTCACCGACACCCTCGCCGAGGCGGTGACCGGCCCCACCGACGAGCGCATCACCGCCGTCACCCGCGCCCTGCAGGCCGCCCCCGGCGTCGCCGCGGCGGGGCAGCCGCAGATCGGCGCCGACCGGCACACCGTCCGCTGGCAGGTCACCCCCGCCACCGCCCCCGCCGACCGGGCCACCGCCGACCTCGTCCACCGGCTGCGCGCCGAGACCCTGCCCGCCGTGGCGGGCGCCGGCCACACCGTCCACGTCGGCGGCGCCCCGGCGGCCCAGGCAGACCTCAACGACCGGCTCTCCGGCCGGATGCCACTGGTCGTCGGCTTCGTCCTCGTCGTCGCCGGGCTGCTCCTGCTGCTCGCCTTCCGCGCACCGATCGTCGCGCTCAAGGCCGCCGTGATGAACCTGGTCTCCGTCGGCGCCGCGTACGGCGTGCTGACCGCGGTCTTCCAGGACGGCCACGGCGCCCGGCTGATCGGCCTCGAAGGACCGGTGCCGATCCCCGGCTACGTCCCGCTGCTGATGTTCGCCGTGCTGTTCGGCCTGTCCATGGACTACGAGGTGTTCCTGCTCAGCGCCGTCCGCTCCGCCCACCTCCGGCACGGCGACAACCGCCGCGCGGTCGTCGAAGGCCTCGGCAGCACAGGCCGGATCATCACCTCGGCGGCCCTGATCATGGTCAGCGTCTTCCTCAGCTACCTGCTCTCCGACGACCCGGTGGTCAAGATGTTCGGCATCGGCCTGGCCACCGCGGTCGCCCTGGACGCCACCGTCGTACGGGGCATCCTGGTGCCGTCCACCATGGTCCTGCTCGGCCGCGGCAACTGGTGGCTCCCGCGGCGGCTGGACGCCCTGCTCCCGCACATCGACATCGAGGGCGACGAGCACGCCGACACCCACGCCTCGGACGAGCACGCCGAGGACGAGCACGCCGAGGACGAGCACGCCGACGCCGGGAGCACCGGCGACGGTGCCCGGGACACCGCCCTCCCGACCGCGGCAGGTGCCCAGTGAGGCCCGCGGCGGGCACCGCCCGCAGGCCGCGCCCGATCGCTCCCGCTGCTCCGGGCCGCACCCGCCGTCGCCGGTGGGCGGCCGCGGCCCTGGCCGGTCTGGCCGCCGCGGCCCTCGGCGCCGACCGGGTGGCCGCCGGCGCGGCCGAGGACCGGCTGGCACACCGCCTCGCCGCACGGCAGCCCGCCGTCACCGGCACACCGCAGGTGACGCTCGGCGGGTTCCCGTTCCTGGTGGACGCGGCCCGCGGCAGCTTCCCCGCCGTGCAGATCCGGGCGGACGCCGTCGCCGCCTCCGGGCTGCCGGTCGAGGCCGCCGTCGACCTGCGGGACGTCACCGAGCGGTCCGGCCGCTACACGGCGGCGGAGGCGGACGCCCGTTTCACCGTCCCGTTCGACGCCCTGGCCTCCGCGGTCGGGCAGGAGACCTCGGTGGCCGCCGACCACGGACGGCTCCGCCTCACCCGCACCGTCCTCGGCCTGCCGCTCGACGTCACCGCCGAAGTCCGGCTCGCCGACGGCACGGTGGGCATCCGCCCGGTCTCCGCCACCCTGGCCGGCCGCCGGCTCGACCCGGCCGACAGCCGGTTCGCCGCCGTCTTCCGAGACCGCGACCGGCCGCTGCCCGACCTGCCCGCCGGCCTCGCCGCGGACGCAGTCACCGTGGACGGCAACGGCCTGACCGTGCACGCCCGCGCCGGCCGCGTCACCCTCACCTGACGCAGCCGCCCGCCGACGAAGTCGGGCACCCCGGGAGACACCCCCTCCCGGGGAACCGGGCCTCCCGGGGAACCGGGCCGGGGCGGCCGGGCGTCCCCGCCCGTACTGCCGTCGTCCGTCATCGGGGGTTCCCCTGATGTGGGTCGCCTGGTCCGTGCTGGGCCTGCTCTACGCCGCCGCACCCCTCTTCGCCTGGTGCCGCATCGCCCGCACCCGACAGGCCGGCCCCGCAGTCGCCGTCGCCCTGCTGGCCGCCGCCGGTCTCCTGGTGGCGGCCCAGCACGGCCTGGTCGAGGTGCCGCGGCCCGACGCCCACTTCCTCTTCGCCCTCGCCGCCGCCGCCCTGATCGCCGTCGGCCTCGCCGTCGAACGCGCCCAGGAGGGCCCCGGTCCGGAGGAGTGGTCGCACCGCCGCCGCGGCACCGCCGGCCTGCTGGCCGTCCAGGTGGTCCTCGCCCTCTCCGGCGGCCTGCTGTACGCCCTGGTGAACAACGGCGCCTCCTTGCCGCCGGCGAGCGCCCTCCCGCCACTGCCGGACGGTCTCACCGTGATCTCGCAGGACGCGGGCTGCGGCTCCGGCAACTGCTTCCGCACCCAGGTGATCGGCAGTACGGCCGGCCTCTCCCGGGACGGGATCGTCCGCCGCCTGAACCTCCCGCACGAGACCTGCCGTGCCAACGGCTGGCTGTTCGACCGGCGCGACCGGTGCGTGGGCGTGCAGGCGTCCGACGGCCGGATCGTCCGCTACGTCAGCCTGAGCGACCTCGTCGGCTGACGAAACGCCCGTCTGCCTTGGCCGGCGGCCCCGCGGGGTAGGCACCTGGCAGCATGCCGTCCAGGCCCCTTTCGCCTTTCGCCGCGCCGAAGGAGAACCGCCTCCGATGACCCCGCAGCTTCCGCCGCCCGCCCGCCGGACCCCTGCCTGGCTGGCCGACGCGGTGATCTACCAGATCTACCCGCAGACCTTCGCCGACTCCGACTCCGACGGCATCGGCGACTTCCCCGGCGTCCTCGAGCACCTGGGCCACCTCGAACGGCTCGGCGTGGACGTCGTCTGGTTCAGCCCCTGCTTCACTTCGCCGTTCGGCGACGCCGGTTACGACGTCGCCGACTACCTCACGGTCGCGCCCCGCTACGGCACCAACGAGGACCTGGTCCGCCTCGTCGCGGAGGCCCGCCGCCGCGGCATCCGCGTGATGCTCGACCTCGTCGCCGGGCACACCTCCCACCTGCACCCGTGGTTCAAGGCCTCTGCGGCCGACCCCGACGACGACCGGTACATCTGGTCGGACCGGATCGGCACCCCCGTCTCGCACTGGATCCCCGCACCGGGCACCCGCGAGGGCTACTACCTGGCCAACTTCTATCCCGTGCAGCCCGCACTCAACTTCGGTTACGCCCGCCCCCACCCCGACGAGCCGTGGCGGCAGGGCGTCGACGCCCCCGGCCCGCAGGCCAACCGGGCCGCGCTGCGCGAGATCATGGCGTACTGGTTCGACCGCGGCATCGCCGGCTTCCGCGTCGACATGGCCTTCTCGCTCGTCAAGGACGACCCGGGGCTGGCCGAGACCGGCAAGCTCTGGACCGAGATGCGCGAGTGGATCGACTCGACCTACCCGGACTGCGCCCTCATCGCCGAATGGGGCGACCCGGCGGTCTCCGTCCCGGCCGGCTTCCACGCCGACTTCTTCCTGCACTTCGTCGGCGACGCCCTCCGCTCGCTGTGGGGCAACGCCCAGGGCAGCCACCGCGCGGACTGGGGCACCGACCCGTGCTTCTTCGCCCCCGAGGGCGGCGGCAGCATGGAACCCTTCCTGGCCGCCTGGCAGACCGCGGCGGTCTCCGTCGCCGGCTCCGGGCACGTCGCCCTGCCCACCGCCAACCACGACTTCTCCCGGCTGGCCTGCGGCACCCGCACCCGCGACATGACCGCCCCCGCCTTCGCCTTCCAGCTCACCTGGCCCACCCTGCCGACCATCTACTACGGCGACGAGATCGGCATGCGGTACGTGCCCGGCACCCCCGACAAGGAGGGTGCCCAGCTCGACGACGGGCAGGTGCGGCAGGGCTCCCGCACCCCCATGCAGTGGGACGACGGCCCCAACGCCGGGTTCTCCACCGCCCCCGCCGACCGCCTCTACCTGCCGGTCGACCCGGCCGGGGACCGGCCGACCGTCGCCGCCGCCCTCGCCGACCCCGACTCCCTGCTGCACCGCGTCCGCCGCCTGATCGCGTTGCGCCGCGCGCACCCGGCCCTCGGGAGCGGCTCGGGGGTCGAAGTCCTGCACAGCGGCTACCCGTTCGTCTACCTGCGCGGCGGCACCCACCTGGTGGTGGTCAACCCGCGCCGCGAACCGGCCGAGGCCGACCTGGGCCCCGCCCTCCGCCCGGCCGGCCCGCGCCGGCTGGAGGTCGACCGGGTGACGGTGACCGGCTCCCGGGTCGTCGCCGAGGGCTTCTCGTACGGGGTCTTCGAGCTCCGCGCGGAGGAGTGAGGCCGAGGCCGACGGGTCCGGGTGCGAGCCTCCCTCGCCCGTCCGGGTGGCTCCCGGGGCGCCGCGATCGTGCTTCGAGGCGGCCGCGAGGGGGCGGTCGGAGGATCGGGCCTGCACACCGCGACGGTCGAGCCTCGGGAGGTACCGGTGGAGCAGAGTTCCGCGCAGCGCAGGCGGTGGCCCGGACGCCTGCTGAGGTTCGTGGCCCGGGGGTTGATGGCGTCCGGGGGGATCATGGTCTGCGGGCTGCTCCCGGACGCGGCCTCCGGGCGGGGACCGTCCGGTCGGCACCCGGAGCGGCTGCGCCCCGACCTCGCACTCACCCCGTTGGAGCGGGCACTGGCGGTGGAGCTCTTCCCGCAGGGGTGGCCCCGCGAGCCCTGAGCCGTGCGGCCCCGACACGCGATCGCCGCGCCTCCGGAAGGGATCCGGGGGCGCGGCGATCGCGTGTCGGGGC